>JAIVGV010000394.1 GCA_020201365.1 Acidobacteriota bacterium | reverse complement strand
GATCCGAACGGCGCTGTCATCGCGGGGGCGCAGGTTACACTCACTAACGAGCGCACGAAGGAGAAACTTACAGAGACCGCGTCCGACACCGGCGAGTTCAGCTTCGCCGCCCCGAAGGAGGGCGAATACATCTTAGAGGTGTCGGCTCCCTACTTTAAGACTGCCGTGGCGAAGCACCTTCGCCTCAGCCCGGACGAAGACGCGCGCGCCGAGATCGTCATGCAGGTCACTTCGGAGACTGTGACGGTGGGTATCATCGTCATGGAAGACACGCTGCTCGACGACAACGGCAACGGGAAGACGACCTTCAACAGCAAACAGATCACGAGCCTCCCGCACGGCTAGGCGCTAACGCGACAAGCGCGACTCCGTAAACGAAAACGACTCCGCGCCGCCGCGTGAAGATTCATCACGCGGCGGCGCGGATTTGTCTCTGAGCTGGCGTGTCGTCAGTCGCGCGCGTCTAGGCGGAGGGCGTAGAGGCGTTCGCCTTTGGCGGTGTAGAGGAGATCGAGTACCTCGTCGCTGATGAAGCGCGCGTCGGGATCGGGGAGGCGCACCGTGCGGTCGGTCTCGCCGTCGTTGACGTTGACGCCCGCGAGTCCGCTCCCGCCGGGGACGCTCGTGTAGAAGTACATCCACTGACCGCGAAGCTCCGCGAGCCGCCGCTGCCGCCAGAGGTAGCGCGAGAGGCGTTCGAGTTGGCTCGCCGGGTCGAGACGATCAAGCAGACCCCCTTCGATGTCGGAGTTTGAAGGACGCGGGACGGTGACGCGCGGCGCGCCGAGGCTTCCGGCGTTGCGCGTGAGCGAGGCTAACCCTGCGGCGCGGCGCGCGAGCCCGAAGGTCTCGAAGCGTGAGTTGAATTGATCACGCGCGGCTTGCGCGGCGAGCGAGGAGAGATCGGGCATGGAGATTTGCGCGGCGAGTCCAGACCAGCGCAGCGCGCCCAAGCCCCGCGCGCTCGTGGCGCGCGCGCCACAGCTCGACGATGCGACCTTGTGAATTTAACGACGTGTCGAACGCCGCGACCTCGTTGCGACCGCCGACGACCGCGCGACCGCCCTCGTTGACGACGACGAACGACGCGCCCTCGACCTTGTGCGAGATTTTCGCGCGGCGCTTGCCCGTGCGCGCGTCGAGCGCGATGAGATCGTCGCGGTCGGCGACGACTATCGTCGAAGCGTCAGGCACGGCGATGTTCGTGATGCCCTTGTCCGCACCCTTGAAGCGCCACAGAGTCTTTCCGGTCGCGGCGTCGAGCGCGCTCACGCCGTAAGGTCCGCGCTCGGCGAGTTCGCCGTCCTTGAGGCGGACGAACTGCCCGCCCGTGCGGACGTAGAGCACGCCGTTCAGCAGTAGCATCTCCGGCGTGAGCCCTAAATCTTTCGCCTCCCAGGCGGTGTCGCCCGTCGCGCGCGAGATGGCGCGCACGCGACCGCGCCCCGAAGCGTAGATGTACTCTGCGTCCGCGACCGGATCGGCTTCCGTGAGCGCCAAACCGTCCTCGTTGACTTTAAATTTCTCGCGCTGCTTCCCTTCCTTGCCTTCGCGCGCGTCGAGCGAGGTCACGCCCTCGTAGAAGAGATAAAGACGACCGTCGAGGAACGCGGGCGGGCGGTAGTTGTGCAGCGTGTAGGCGACGTCCTTGCCGTCGTCGCGCCACTCCGAAGGCATCAGCTCGATCTCCGATTCGAGTTCGTACTTCCAAAGCTCTCTCCCGCTCGCCAGCTCGAAGACGTGAACCGTCGGCTTGCGCCTGAAGCCTTCGCGCGCGCGATCCCGCGCGTCGCGCACCGTGACGAGGGCGAGCAGCCCCGCGTCCTCGTCAACCGCCGACTGCATCACGACGCCCTTCACCTTGTCGGACTGCCACAAGGTTCTTCCCGTCAGCACGTCCGCCGCTTCGAGGCGCGTCCTGTCCTTCCGCTCTTCGCAGAGCAGCACGTAGTCGGTTCCGGGGACGAACGCCACGTCCTCCTCGTCGAAGCGCGCGCCCTTGCGCCGCCACAGCGTCTCGCCCGTCTCGCCGTCAACCGCGTAAAGGGATTTCTCCGTCCCGACGGCGAGCACGCCGAGCTCCGACTGCTGGTAGAAGCGCACGTCGCCGTCGAGCTTCGTCTCCCACGCGGGCGACGCGGCGCGGGCGGAGACGACGAGCGACGCGAGGAAGACGAACGACGCGACGGCGCGCCAAGGCGCGGGCGCGAGCGCGCGGGCGGAGACGGATGAGACGTGATCGATCATGTGTTTGACGAGGGCGAATCTTCGTGTCGCGGGAGATGGTGTGAGTATAGCCGAGCGTGAGCGCGTGCCGCACGTCGCAAGACGCGAAGGGCGCGGCTTTAGCACCGCGCCCTTCGCGTTTAGCGACCGCTCTCCTCGCCGCTCGCTTCCCAAATTTCGACGCGCCTTAGCCGAGTACGCCGCGGAACTTCGCGGCGGAAGCCGCGTAGCCCGGAAAGACCTTCGAGAGATCGGCGTTGCCCAAGTGCTTCGACGCGACTTCGCCGAACACGTCGCGGAAGTCGGTCGTCAGGGCGAGGTCTCGCCCCTCGTAGAGCTTGTCGGCGTCGAGCCCGGGCCAGTCGCCGTAAACCTTGCCGCCGCGCACCGCACCGCCGACGACGAACATCGCGTTGGCGTGACCGTGATCCGTCCCGCGGTTGCCGTTCTCGCGGGCGGTGCGACCGAACTCGGACATCGTCAAGATCACGACATCGTCCGTGCGCGCGCCAAGGTCTGTGTGGAGCGCGGCGATGCCCGCACCGAACTCCGTGAGCCGCGCGGCGAGCTGACCGCGCGCGTTGCCCTGATTAACGTGCGTGTCCCAGCCCTGTATGTCTGTGAAGGCGACTTCGAGCCCGACGCCCGCCTTGATGAGCTGCGCGATCTGCAAGAGCGCGTTCCCATACGGCGTGCGCGGGTACTCGGCGCCGTTTTCGGGCTGGTACTGCGAGGGGTTCACCTTCTTCAAAAAGTTGATCGCCTCGAACGTCTCGCGCCCCGTGCCGCGCAGCGCGTCGCCCGCCGCCTGATCGTAGATTGACTCGAAGCCGCCCTGCACGAGCTGCGACGACTGACCGGCGCGCACGGCGAACTGATCGAGGTTCGGGATGGCGAGCGACGGCGCGCGCCCCTGCAACACGCGCGGCAGGTTCTGCGTCATGGCGACGGCGCGGAACGGAGAAGCCTTCGGGTCGGGCTGCGCCTGAAGGTAGCGGTTGAGCCAGCCGTCGTCCGTGGATTTCACGCCGGGCGTGCCGGACTCCATGTAGTCCTGCGCGTCGAAGTGCGAGCGCGTGTTGTCGGGCGAGCCCGCGGCGTGGACGACCGCCAGCCGCTTCGCGTCCCAGATCGGCTTGAAGGGCGCGAGCGCGGGGTGCAGACCGAAGAAGCCGTCGAGATCAACGACCGACTCGCCCGCCGCCGCCTTGCCCGGCTGCGGGACGGCGAGCGTCGGGCGGAACGAGTAATAGCTCTTCTCGCCGTGCGGCACGACGACGTTCAAGCCGTCCACCGCGCCGCGCTGGAAGATGGCGATGAGCGTCTTACGCCTTCCGGTCGCCATGCCGCCAGTGATCTTGTTCGTCTGCGCCAGCGCCGCGCGCTGCAAAAACGACGGCGCGAGAGTCGTCGCGCCGATGCTCGCCAGCGCCACGCCGCCCGACTTCAGAAAGAATCTCCGGTTCATCTCAACACCTCTCAAAGCCGTGACAGGTGAACGGTGACAGGTGACGGGTAAAACCAAATCTTACTTGTCACGGCTGACGGTTGACGGCTTTTCACTGTCTTTGGAACTCCGGCGAGCCGAGGATGAGCGCGGCGATGCGCGCCACTTCGGTCACGGGAGCGTTGTTGTTCACCGCCAGCTGCCCGCGCTGCCCCGCGCGGCGCTGACCGAGCGGCGCGTTCATCGCATCCGCCGATGCGTTCAGGGCGGCGGCATTCGCGGGCGGGGCGGGCATTGTGGGCTGCGGCGCGGCTGCCGGGTTCGCCGCCGCCTCGTCTAGCTGTTTGAGGAGCGTCGCCTTCGTCTTCGGCGAGATGTCGCCCTGCAGGATGACTGAGGCGAACTCGTCAACGACGCGCGACTTGTCGGCGGCCGTTCCCTGCTTCGCGTCAGCCGTGAAGCGCGAGAGGTCAACGCGCGTGCCGGGGATGCGGTTGGAGACTAACGCGAGCGCGAAGTTGATGCGGCTTAGGAGCGCGCCCGTGTTGACCCAGTGCTCGGCGGTGTCGGGGTAGCCGGTCGGCGCCTGATATTGATAGAGCGGCTCGCCCATCTGCGCGATCCACTGGTGGATCGCGGGCGCGCCGTTCGTGTCGCCGCCGAGGGCGCGCACCGCGCTCACGGCGAGTTCAAACGGCGTCTTGATCTTCGCGCGGTAGTTCTCCGGCGAGTTGAATTCGGGCGACGTGAAGACGGCGCGCAGCGTCTCGCGTATGTCGCCGTCAGACTTCGTGTAAGCCGCCGCGATGCGGCTCACGAGTTCCGGCGTCGGGCTGTCCATGACGAACTTGCGCGCGAGCTTCGTCGCGACGAACTTCGCTGTCGAAGGATGATGCGCGAGGATGTCCAAGACCATCAGCCCGTCCTTCATGCCGCCGCCCGCGGGAATCTTGTGACCGAGGACGATCTTCTCGCCGTCGTCGTGCAGGCGCGGGTTGAAGTAGAACGTGCCGGACTTGCCCTCTTCGACGAAGCCCGCGTAGTTCGCCGCGCCGCGCGGGTCCATGATCGTCCAGCCGGTGAAGCAGCGCGCCACCTCCTGCACGTCCTTCTGCGTGTAGCCGCCGTCAACGCCGAGCGTGTGCAGCTCCATCAGCTCGCGCGCGTAGTTCTCGTTGATGCCGCGTCGCTGGCGCTGCTGCGGCGGCGCGGGCGGGGCGCCCGGCTGCTGCGGCATACGGTCGCGGCGCGCGGCGGCGTTGTTCAGGAGCGGGTTGCGGTTGAACTGACCGGCGAACCGGCGGTTCGGCTGTGCGTTCGGGCTGACGCTCTGGAAGTTGTCGAGGTAGAAGAGCATCGCCGGGCTCTCGGCGGTGGCGACGAGCAGGTCTTCAAACTTGCCGAAGGCGTGCGGGCGGATCACGTCTCGGTCGTAAGAGACTAAGAACCAACGATCCGCGCCCTTCGGGGCGTAGACGTTGAAGTGATTAGTCCAGAAGTCAACCATCACCTCCTGCAACTGCCGCTCGCTGTAAACCGCGCGGATGATGCGCGACGCCTGCAACTCGCCAGTGACGCGCTGGGGAAGTTGCAAGCCGTGTTCGCGGTAATAGTCCGCGACCGCCTGCCGGTACTCGGCGCGGTTCGGATCGATCTGCGCGGGAGTCAGAGCGCTCGGGATGGCGCTCGGCTGATTCGGCATCGCGCCGGCAGCGTTCGGCGCGCTCATCGTTGCGTCCGGCTGCTTCGTCGTGTCGTTCGGCTTCGCCGCGGCGTCGCCGACTTTGCGCGCGGCGGCAGCCTGCGCGAGGTCTGTGGGGAGCTTGCCCTCGCGCTGCATCGCGCGGATGAGGAAGTTGGGCTGCGGGTACTTGGCGAGCAGCTCGCCGTTCGAGAGCTTCAGGGCTTCGAGCGGGGCGAGCCGCGCCTCGGTCGCCGAGTCGTCAATCGTCTCGGGGTGGAGCTGCTGCTCGATCCACTTGTCCGCGCCCATCCGTCGCACGCGCTCCGCGTCGCCGGGGCGCGCGCCGAAGGCGAGCCGGTTGAGCACGTGCGCGACGCGCTGATCCTCCGACATCTTCTGCGCCGCCGTCGCGCGCGCGCGAGTCTGCGCGCCGACCGCGGGCAGCGTCCCGACGAACAGCGCCAGCGCGAGCGCCGAAGCCGACGTGCCGCGCAGCGCCTTCGAGAACGAACCGGATCGCCGAACGTTTGAACTTTTCATCATCACACCGCCGTCACGAAAGAGATTGCCGAAACTCCGAGCGCCGTCACTTTAGACGCGCCGACGCCGCGCCCGGTTGAACTAATTTCCCGAGCGATCATACACCCGACGCACGGCGCGGCGTGAGCCTTCGGGCGGCGGGCGCGCGGGCGCGAAGAAGCCCCGAAAACCCGCAAGTTTCCGGGGCTTTTCGACGCCTTTTTCGCGAGCCCGATCCGTCGCTCCGGATGCGCGCGGACTTACTTCACCGAGGAGGTCGTCGCGCTGCCCTCGCCGACGACGATGGTTTGGTCGTCGCCCGAGTAGGTGACGCTGTGGAGCACCTGCACGCCGTTCTCCGTCGTCATCGAGAACTTCGTGTGCGCGCTCGCCTCCTTGAGCGGCTCGGCGTGCGCCTTCGCCTTGGCGATGACCTTGTCGCCCTTCGCGATGCTCAGCTCGCCCGTCGCCTCGTCGAAGGTGACCTTGTAAGTCCCCTTCTTGACGGCGGTGCCGCCGAGTTGGAAGTCGTCGCTGAAGTTGATGCGCTCCGACTTGCCCGCGGCGAAGGCGGTCAGCCCCGCCAGCGCCGAGATGATCATGATGGCCAACGCCCTCGAAATGAATCTGCTCATCTGTCGCTCCTGTTTCCGCGCCCCCGCGGGCGGGTGAAAGTTTCGGGGGTCGAACCGACCCCGCGTTCCCGGCTCAAACTCGCGAACCGTTCACAACCGTTGAGACGGCGGGAGGGGGCGCAAGGTTACAAATAATTTAGCGACAAAAAGATCGCGGCGCGGGCGGCTGATCGAAGTCTAAAGTCCAATGTCCAATGTCAGACTTGACTCACTGACTTCAGACTGTGGACTTTAGACTTCGGACTTTGGACATCGGACTTAGTTAGATGCGCCCGGCTCAAGGCGAGGGCGTGCGCTGCGGCTGCGGCGAAGGCGTATTGCGCGGCTGACCGGAGACGGGGCGCGGGTAGGAG
>JAIVGV010000114.1 GCA_020201365.1 Acidobacteriota bacterium | reverse complement strand
GACCTGCCCAACTGCGCGAGCAGCTCGCGCACGGCGGCGTCGAGCTGCGAGTCGCGCCCGGCGTAAGTCTCGCCGATGGGTCGCGTCACGGGAACGTCAACGGGTCGCGGGTGCAGCTCCATGTCCGCGCCCGTGTTGTCCGTGATCTTCGCGCGCGGCAGGCGCACGGTCGAGCCGTCGAGCATCACCTGATTCCACGTGAAGATGATCCACCCGGCGGTCGGCTCGCCGACGACCTTACCTAGCTTCAGCGCGCGGTAGCCTTCCGTAAAATCTTCCGCGTCCGAGAGCGAGTGCTGGTTGGTGACGAGGATCGTCGGCAGCTCCAGCGCCCGCTGCCCCAGCACGGCGCGCGCGGGCGCGGCGATCTGGTTGCGCTCGGTCATCGTCAGGTAGCCGCGCCGCGAGAGTACGTCGATGGCGTAGGGGTTGACGAAGCCGCCGTTGTTGTTGCGCACGTCCACGACGACGCCCTCGCGCTCGTGGTTCGCGGCGTCGAGGTCTATGTAGAGCTGAGCGAGCGACGCCTCGCCCATGTCGAACATGTGGACGTAGCCGAGCCGCCCGCCGCTGACGCGCTCGACGTAGGCGCGGTTCTCGTCCACCCACTTGCGATAGACGAGCGCCTTCTCCGTCGCGATGTTGACCGGGCGCACGGCGACCTCGCGCTTGTCTCCACCGTCCGCCGACGACGCGACCGTGAGCGCGACGCGGCGACCGATCTTGTAACTCAACAGCTCGTCGAGGTTCGTGTGAGCGCCGACCTGCGCGCCGTCAACGGCGAGGACGTAGTCGCCGACTTTGATCGCGCGCGTTAGATCGACCGGCGCGAGCGGGATGATCTCGGAAATTTTCAGACGCCCGTTGCGCTCGTACTCGGCGCGGTCGAAGCGCACGCCCAGCCTGCCCGTCGAAGTGCCCGTGCCCGCGTTGAAGGGCGCGCCGACGCCGCTGTGCGACGAGTTCAGCTCGCCGACCATGAGGCTCAAGAGGCGGCGCATCTCGTCGGGCGTGCGCGCGCCCGCGATCCGCGGCTCGTACTCGGCGCGCACCTGCTCCCAGTTCGTGCCGTGGAACTGCGGGTCGTAGTAGTGATCGCGCAGCCACGTCCAAGCCTCGCGGAAGATCTCCATCTTCTCCTTCGAGAAGTCAACGTCCATCTCGCCCGCGACCGCGAGCGGGCGCACGCGACCGTCCGCCACGCTGACGACCGAGAGCCGCCCCTGATCCACGAAGTAAATCTCCTTGCCGTCCGGCGAGAACTGCGCGAGCCCCTTGCCGCCCGGCGTCGAGGTGATCTGCTTGGCGATGGCGGGCTCGCGCGAAAGCTCGTCGAGCGAATAGACGTAGAGGTTCTGCTGCCCCGCCGCGAACGCGATCATCGCGACCAGTTTCCCGTCCGGGCTGACGACGTGATAGATCTGGCTCAAGCCCGTCGGCAGCAGACTCAGCCGCCTGCGTATCCCTTCAAACGTGATGTCAACATTCTTCGTCGTCTTCTTGTCGTTCGCGTTCGTCGCGCCGGGCGACGCCGATGGCGAAGGCGACGCAGTGGGCGACGCCGACGGCGCGGGCGAGGGCTCGGTCTGCGGCATCGTCCGCTGATCCTCCGGCTGCTGCCGCGGCGAAGGCGGGCGCGGCGTCTCCTCGCGGAAGAGGTCGCGGAACTGATCCTCGCGGAAGCGCGGCGTGCGCGGGATGAGATCGACGCGCGCGAGCTGCCCCGTCTCCGTGCGCTGACCCGTGTCGAAGAGGATGTACGTGCCGTCGGGGCTCCAGGAGACCGTGTTGACGTTCGTGTTGGCGAGGAAGCTGACGGGCTGACCCGCGTTCTGGTTGCCGCCGTCGGCGCGCACGACGTGGACGTTGCGGAACAGGCGCGGCTCGACCGGCATGAACGCGAGCCAGCGCCCGTCCGGCGACCAGACGAAGGGGCGGTCTCCGATCAAAGGCGCGCGGTCGAACGTGGCGGTCGCGACGACGCGCTGCTCCTTCGTCGCGAGGTTCATCACGCGAAGCTCCTTGCTCTCGCGCTCGAAGGCGAGCGACTTGCCGTCGGGCGAGTAGCGCGGCGAGGTGTCGGACTGCGCCTCGCGCGTGAGCTGCGTCTCGGCGTTCGCGCCGAAGTCGTACTGGAAGAGGTGGAGCGCGCCGTCGCGGTCGGAGACGTAGGCGAGGCGTCGGCTGTCGGGCGACCAGTTGAGCTGCGACTCCTCGCCCGTCGTGTAGGTCAGGCGCTGCGCGTCGCCGCCGTCGGCGGCGGAAGCCGCGAAGACCTCGCCGTGCATGACGAAGGCGACCTTCTTGCCGTCGGGCGAGAGCGCGAAGTCCTGTATCTGATCGGTGAGGCGTAAGTGATCAACTGCCGGACCCGCCGGGGCGCCGCGCCGCGTGATCTCGACTTGGCTCGCGCGCCCCGTCGCGGTGTCGAGCCTCCAGATGCCGAAGTCGCGCTCGAAGACGATCACACGTCCGTCGTAGGAGGCGTTCGCCCAGAGCACGCGACCGTCCGTGAATTTCGTGACCTGCTCGGCGGGATGATTTGGCGCGCGACGCCAGATGTTCTGCGCGCCGCCGCGGTCGGAGACGTAGTAGATCGTCCGCCCGTCCGCGCCCCACTGGGGCCAAGACTCGCGCGCGCCGCCCTCCGTGATGCGCTCGTAAGCGCCCGCGCTCGCGTTCGCGTCAACGTCGTGCAGCACCCAAATCTCCGACTGATCCAGATGGCTGCTCCCCTTGCGCCACCACTGACCGGAAGACGTGCCCCGCGCGGTGAAGGCGAGCGAAGTGTTATCGGGCGAGACGGAGGAGAAGAACTCGTTGGTGTAACGGTCGGCGCTGACGGGCATCGGCGTGCCGCCGTCCGAGGAGACGCGCAGGATGTCGTTCATCCCGTTGTTGACCTCGCGGCTCGACGTGGTGAAGTAGAGCCAGCGCCCGTCGCGCGACCAGCCGTCGAGCAGCTCGAACGAGTCGTCGAACGTGACGCGCTTGAGGTCGCCCGTGTCGAACGTCAGAACGTAGATGTCGCCGTTGCCCGTGCGCGCGGACGTGAAGGCGAGCCGCTTGCCGTCAGGCGAATAGACCGGGCGCGACTCGGTCGCCGGGTGCGAGACGAGCAGCCGCGCCTCGCCGCCCGACGCGGGAACCGTCCAGATGTCGCCGCCGGAGACGAAGGCGATCTCCGACTTGTCGGGCGAGATCGCCGGATCGGAGAAGTACGGCACGGGCGCGACCGCGCTCGACTGTGGTGAAGGCGGCTGCGCGTCTTGCGCCCGAACAGTTCGACTGACGAGCGCGCAGGGCGCGACGAGTGCGAGCGCGACGAGAAGCGCGCACGTTTGTTTAGCGAAAGACATCGAAGCCTCCGTCGAAATTTTTGCGCGGGCGAGAACGCCGCGACTCAGTTTGTCGAAGTCAAAAGCTCTCGGCTTGGGTTGTGCTCGAAATATACCAGACGAGCGCCGTGCTTTGTCGAGTTTATTCGCGCCGCACGGGGCGGAAGTTTCCGCTGGTTCTTGAGCCCGCGCGGGAGGGGCGCTCACCGCAGAGGCGCGGAGCAGGCGCGGAGTTTACGCAGAGAAGAACGAGATTTCTCTGCGAGGACTCTGAGGCTTCTCTGCGCCTCTGCGGTGAATGAATCTTCAAACTCGCTCAAGCCTAGCTGAATCGCGACTAAGTTTCCCGCGCCTTGCCACGCGCGCCGTCGCGGTGCTACTTATCGTCGCGAGATATGTCGCACGCGTCTTCGGTTCTGCTCCTCTTCGTTGACGGTCTCGGCATCGGCACGCGCGGCGCGCACAACCCGCTCGCGCGGCTCGGAGCCGAAGCGTCGCCGTTCGACATCTTCGACGGCGAAGAGCCTGCGCTCCCCTTCGGCGGCGTGCTCGCGCCGACGGACGCGCGGCTCGGCGTCGAGGGCAGACCGCAGAGCGCTTCCGGGCAGACGACGATCCTGACGGGCACGAACGCCCCCGCCGCGCTCGGCTACCACAAGCAGGGCTTCCCGAACGAGGAGCTGCGCGAGATCATCAACGCGCATTCGATCTTCTTGCAGCTCAAACGCGCCGGAGTCGAAGAGATCACCTTCGCCAACGCCTACACGCCGCGCTTCTTCAACGCGCGCCCGCGCTGGGTCTCGGCGACGACGACCGCCGTCGAAGCCGCGGGCTTGAGTTTCCGCACGCTCGAAGACCTGCGCGCGGGTCGCGCCGTCTATCAGGACTTCACGAACGGGATGCTCATCGCTTCCGGCTTCGACGTGGAGCAGCGCACGCCCGAAGAGGCGGCGGAAGTTCTCGCGCGCGTCGCCGCCGAGAACCGCTTCACGCTCTACGAATACTTCCTCACGGATCGCGCCGGGCACGCGCAGGACGAGGAAGCCGCGCTCAGGATACTCGCCAACCTCGCGCGCTTGGTTCGCGCGACGCTCGCGCGTCTTGATCTCTCTCGCACGACCGTCGTCTTAACGAGCGACCACGGCAACGTCGAAGACCTCTCGACGCGCAGCCACACGCTCAACCCCGTCCCGACGCTCGCGTGGGGCGCGGCGCGCGAGACGGTGCGCCGCCGCGTGAGCGATCTCTCGCACGTCACGCCCGCGATCCTCGAAGTCTTGGGCGAGCGCGCCGCGCAGAACGCATGAGCGTGACGGCGAGGCGCGACGATCTCGACGAAGCTCTGCGCGCCTCGTCCGCGCGCGGCGTCGTCCCGAAGTATTCCTACTACGCGCTCGCGATCCTCTCGCTCGTCAACTTCCTCAACTACATTGATCGCCAAGTCCTGCCAGCCGTCGCGACCAGCATGCTCGACGATAAGTCGCTCGGTCTCACGGACGCGGACATCGGCTACATGGAGGCGGCTCTGCTGCTCTCCTTCACGGTGCTCGCGCCGATCTTCGGGCGGCTCGGCGACCGCCACCCGCGCGCCAAGCTGATGGCGGGCGCGGCGGTCGCGTGGAGCATCGCGACGGGCTTGACGGGCTACGCCGACCGCTTCTCGCCCCTGCCGCACGTGCTCGGCGTCCGCCTCCCCGTCTTCAACACGGTGGTCGCGATCTCGGGCGTCGCGCTCACGCTCTGCATGGTGCGCGCGTGCGTCGGCGTCGGCGAGTCGGCTTACTCGACGATCACGCCGAGCCTCATCGCCGATTATTTCCCGCCGCAGCGGCGCGCGACCGCGCTCGGCGTCTTCCAGTCGGCGATCCCGATGGGCTTCGCGCTCGGCTTCGTCATCGGCGGCGTGCTCGCGCACTTCTTCGGCTGGCGCGTCGCCTTCTCGCTCGTCGGCGTGCCCGGACTCGTCACCGCCTTCTTCGTCTATCGGCTGCGCGAGCCCGCGCGCGGCGCGACCGACGTCCACGAAGCGACGACAGCCGCGAACGCTTCGCACAATGCCCCGACCGATCTTCGCGGGGCGGCGACTGGCGAGACGGCGCTCGATGAGATCGTCGAAGCACCCGCCGAGACTTCGCGCGCGCTGGCGGGCGACGCGGCGGGCGATTCGACGCTGCGCTCCGTCTGGCGCATCCTCTCGACGCGCGACTGGCTGGTGGCGACGGTCGCCTACACGGCGCTCACGGCGGCGCTCGGCGCGTTCGCGACGTGGGCGGTCGTCGCGCTCGTGCGCGACAAGGGGATGACGCAGACGAACGCGAACCTCACGCTCGGCGTCGTCACGCTGCTCGCGGGCGCGGCGGGCACCTTCGGCGGCGGCTGGATCGCCGACCGCGTCGTCGCCCGGCGCGGCAACGGATATTTTTTGGTCTGCGCCGTGAGCACGCTCCTCGGCATCCTCCCGACCGTCGTCGTCCTCGTCTCGAACGATCCGCGCGTTTTCGTGCCCGCGGTCTTCGCGGCGGTCGCGCTGCTCTTCGTCAGCAACGCGCCGTTCCACGCGATCCTTCTGGGG
>JAIVGV010000113.1 GCA_020201365.1 Acidobacteriota bacterium | reverse complement strand
CGGTCGCAGACGTAAACCTGCTCGGTGCGGAACGTCTGCACGGGCGCGATGATGGGCGCGACGGAAGCGGTGGGGACGGGCTGCGCGTTCGGATCGGTCACGGCGGGCGGCTCTTCGGTCGGCGTCGGCTGTGCTTGCGGCTTCGCCGTGTGCCGACCCGTGAAGACGATCCACTGACTGTCGGCAGACCAGTTGACCGCCGACATGAAGACGCCTGAGAGCCCTTGCGGCAGGACGTTTCTGACGAACGAGCCGTCAGCCGAGTAGAGATCGATCAGGAACTCGTCCTGCGGGAAGGTGGGATCGTTCGGCGCGTAGAGCGCGAGCGCGCGCTGGCTGTCGGGCGAGACGACCGTGCGCAGCAGCGCCTCGTCCTTGCGCTGCGACTCGAACTGCTTGCGCACGGCTTCGAGCGGCTCGTCCGGCGTCTCGTTCTTCAGGTTTTCGGGAAGCTCCTCGGCGGGCACGTCCGGGTCGAGGTGGAACGCGAGCCGCACCGCGGGCACGTCGCGCAGCGCGCGCGGGCGCACGCTCACCACGCCCGCCTTCTCGGCGATCTTTCGACAGCCGACGAGCGGCGACGACGCGACCGCCGCGCAGGCGAGCACGACGAGCGCGCCGCGGAGACACGGACGCGCCGCCTGCAGCGACGCGCGCGCGCCCCCCGACGCACGCGATCCACCGTTCGCACTCCGCTTCGCGCCCAAGATCGTCTTCCCGTCTTTTGCGAGTGGGATTTTTCTTACGCGCGAATGATAGAAACGCGCGCGCCGCAGTGTCAACGACGCGCGCCCGGCCGGCGTGATTTGGTTTG
The DNA here is from genome assembly GCA_020201365.1 of Acidobacteriota bacterium. GTDB lineage: Bacteria > Acidobacteriota > Blastocatellia > Pyrinomonadales > Pyrinomonadaceae > JAIVGV01. Next base: position 5,106 of record JAIVGV010000113.1, on the reverse strand, counting down.
AGGTAAAAGGACTGACGAGGCACTCGGCGCGGAGTAGGTCACGGCGCGTGTCGGTGCGCCGGCGCGCGCGCGGCGCGGCTCTGCGCTATGCGCGCGGAGCGCGGCGCGGCGTAAGCGGTGCGCGGCTCGATGTGGTTGAGCGTGGCGGCGGTCTCGGTCTCGATCTCGCCGGTGACTTCGCCCGCGAGCGTCTGGTCGAGCGAGAGCAGCGCGCGCAGGGTCTGGCGCGGCGAGAGGTGCGCGGCGTCCGTCTCGTCCTGCTCGACGCAGTTGTGCTCGACGGCGCGGGCGGCGCGGCGCGCGAGCGGCTCTTCCGTTTCGTTGCGCGCGATGTAGAGGCGCGCGGCGAGCACGCCGACGAAGTCGCACGTCAGCTCCTCGGCGCGGCGCGCGGAGACCTGCCGCAAGCCCGCCTCCTGTTCGGCGCGGCGCGCGACGCGGCGGAAGAGCGGCGCGAGCGTGCCCCGTGCGCCGTCCGCCGCGTGCGTCAGCTCGTGCGCCATCACGCTCACCATGCCCTCGTCGGATTTCAGGGACGCGACGAAGATCGTCCCGAAGCGGATCGAGTGCGGGTCGCCGTAAACGACCGAAGCGTTGTCGCGCAAAGGTACTTCCAGGCGCACGCGCTCGACCTCCTCGACGCGCTCGACCGCCGCGCGACGCGCCGCGAAGCCGACGCCGTTCTCGCTCATCAGACGTTCGAGCGTCTCTTCGGTCAGAGCCTTCGCCACGGGCAGCAGCCGCGCCGCGCGCGCCGCGCCCGCGACGACCTCGGCGTTTCGCGCGGGCAGCGAAGGTCGCTCCTGCATCTCGTCAATCGGCACGCTCCCGCGCGGATCGAGCGCGCGCTCGGCGCACACCGCCGACGCCGCGCGCGCCACCGGACTCTCGTCCGCGCCCTCGCGCACGCCCTTCCCGCCGACCTGCGCCGACGCGACGAGCGACGCCGCCGACGCCGAGACGAAGATCGCGAAAGCGAGCGGCGCGATCCGCCGACGCGCGTGGAGACGACGCGCGCCCCGGCGCGCGATCCCCGGTCGTCCTTGAGCCTGTCCTGTTTCCCGCATCGGTCTTCTGCGCGACAAGGCGCAAGATACACGCCTCCCGGCGACATGACAACGCGCCCGCCGCAAACCTCCGAACCTCTGGCTTCGCCGTAGCGAAGTTAGGTAAACGACGAAGGGCGGCAAAGTTCCGTACTCCGCGCCACGCGGCGGCTCGCGCGGCGCGCTCCGCTCAGCGGTTGCGCCAGGCGGGCTTGCGCTTCTCTATGAAGGCGCGCACCCCCTCCTGCGCGTCCTCTGTCTTCAACAGATCGTTCAGGTAAAGGTTCTCGACGCGCTTGAGCGTCTCGGCGAAGGAGAAGTCGCGACCGATGTCGAGCGCGCGGCGCGTCGCTTCGAGCGCGGGCGCGGAGAGTTCGCGCAGTCTGCCGAGTATCTCCTGCAGCTTCTGCTCTAGCTGCGCCGAGTTCGCGCCGTAGCTCGCGAGCCCGAGGCGCAACGCTTCGGGCGCGTCAATCAGCTCGCCCGTCAAGATCAACTCGCGCGCGCGCTTCTCGCCGATGACGCGCGGCAAAAGGATCGCCGCGACGGGCGGGAACACTCCGAGCTTGATCTCCGGCTGACCGAAGCGCGCTCGCTCGCTCGCGACGACGACGTCGCACGCCGCGACCAGCTCGCAGCCGCCGCCGAGCGCCGCGCCGTCCACGACCGCGAGCGCGGGCTTCGCCGTCGCTTCGAGCGCGCGGAAGATGTCGTGGAAGGCTTCGAGCATCTGGTAGATGGTCTCCGCGGCGTGCTCCTCGACGGCGACGCCCGCGCTGAACGCGCGCGAGCCTTCCGCCGCCTCGAACACGACCGCCACCATCTCGCGCTCTTTCGCGCACGCTTCGAGCGCGTCCGCCACCTCGCGCATCATCGCGATGTTCAGCACGTTCAGCGGCGGTCGCGCGAACCTGATGCGCCCGACGCGATCCTCGACGACGAACCGGATGTGCTCGTAACTCATGTTCAAAACAGTTGCCCCCCGTCCACGCGAATCACCTCACCCGTGACGTAGCGCGCGGCGTCGGTGCAGAGGAAGGCGACCACGCCCGCGATCTCTTCCGGCTCTGCGATGCGCCCGAAGACCGACGAACGCGCCGCTTCTTCCAAGATTTCGGCGGGGAGCTTTTTCGTCATCTCCGTGCGCGTAAACCCCGGCGCGACGCAGTTGACGTTGATCCCTTCCCGCCCCAGGTCGGCAGCCGCCGCGCGCGTCAATCCGACGAGCGCCGCCTTCGACGCGGCGTAGTTCGCCACGGCGAAGCGCCCGCGGAACGCCTCGACCGACGAGACGCAGACGATCTTCCCCGCGCGCGCCCCGCGCATCACGGGCGCGACGGCGCGCACGTAGTTGAACGCGCCCTTCACGTTCACGCCCATCACGCGATCCCACTGCGCCTCGGTCATGCGCCACACCGGCGCGTCGTCGTTTATCCCTGCGGCGTTGACGAGGATGTCGCAGCCGCCGAGCCGCGAGCGCGCCGCGGCGACGACGCGCTCGGCTTGCGCGAAGTCCGAAACGTCGGCGCGGAAGGTGAAGACGCCCCGCGCGCCCGCCTCGCCGATGAGGCGCTCCGCCTCGTCCGCCGTCGCCCCGTCCGCCACGTCAACGACCGCGACCGCCGCGCCGCCGCGCGCGAACTCCAGCGCGCACGCGCGACCGATGCCCGACGCGCCGCCCGTCACGATTGCCACGCGATCCGCGAAGTTCATCGCCGAAGGAAAAACTCACCGCCGAATGGAATTGTAGGGGCAGGGCTTGTCCCTGCCCGCACGGTCGCTGGTCGCGCCGAGTAGTTCATTTCTCGCCGAGCTCAGCCAACGGCGCGCCGATCCACTGCTCGTAGAGGCGTGCCTGCTCGGCGGTCGGGTTGGCGACCGCGGCGATCTGCAAGCCGTTGCCGGGGCGCGCGCCGAGACGGACGTTGAAGGCGCGCAGGTCGTCGTTGCGGAAGACCGTGAGGCGCACCTCGTCGCCGGTCTTGCGCTCGTTCAGGCGCGCGTTCAGGAAGTCGAGCGTGGCGCGCATCCCGTCCACGGCGACGATCTGATCGCCCGCGTTCAAGCCGGCGTTGTAGGCGGGCGAGCCCGCCAGCACGCTCGTGACGTTCAGACGATCATTCGACTGCGCGAGGCTCGCGCCGAAGTAGGACAACTCCGCGGCGGGCTTCGTGCGGTCGCCCGCGACCGTTTCGAGCCGCAAGCCGACGCCGCCGAGAGCCGCGCCGTAGTCCAGCTCTTCGCGACCGCGGACGTAGCGGCGGAAGAACTCTTCGAAGCTCGCGCCCGCGACCGACTCGCAGGCGCGCTGGAAGTCTTCGGGCGTGTAGTTGCGCCCGCGCTTGTAGAACTCGTTATAAAGCAGGCGCATCACGTCGTCTAAAGATTTCGCGCCCGCGGTGCGGCGGCGGATTTCGAGGTCGAGGAGGAAGCCCAAGATCGCGCCCTTGTCGTAGTAGGAGATCGAGGAGTTGATCGAGTTCTCGTCCGGCCGGTACTGCTTGATCCACGCGTCGAAGCTCGACTCCTCGGCGCTCATCTCGCGGCGACCGGGCGTGTTCTGCAACGCGCGGATCGAGCGCGCGAGTTCTTCGAGGTACTGCTTGTCGGTCATCAGCCCGGCGCGGCGGACGTTGAAGTTCTCGTAGTAGCTCGTGAGCCCCTCGGCGACCCAGAGCAGGCGCGTGTAGTTCTCGCGCGTGTAGTCGAAGGGACCCAGGGCGTCGGGGCGGATGCGCTTGACGTTCCAGAGGTGGAAGAACTCGTGCGCGACGAGCGTGAGGAAGTCGCGGTAACAGGTCTCGCCGCGCGGGCAGGTGTCGTCGCGGAAGCCGAAGCGGCGGAAGGTGAGCGCGGTCGAGTTCAGATGTTCGAGACCGCCGCCGCCGCGCGTCGGATCGAGTATCAGGAGGAACGTGTAGTCGTGGTAGGGAATCTCGTTGAAGACGTTGACTTCGGTCTCGACGATCTTCTGCACGTCGCGGCGCACGCGCTCCGGGTCGTAGTTGCCCTCGCCGTCTATGACGACGCGGTGCTCGACGCCGCGCACCTCGAAGGGGAGCACTTTGAAGTCGGAGACGAGGAACGGCGAGTCGTAGAGGACGTCGAAGTTTTCGGCGCGGAAGGTGTCGCGCTGCCCCGAGACCGCCGGGAGACCCGTCGCGATCTTCCAGCCGGGCGCCGGGAGCACGTGCACGGTCGAGGGCGCGCCCAAGTTACCGTCCACGTACATGAGCGTCGCCGCGTTGTTCCAGAAGGCGTGGCGGTCGTTCACGTCGTTCGTGCGCACGGAGAACTCGTTGGAATAGACGGAGTAGTTGACGATGACGGCGCACGCGCCGTCGGTCTCGACGCGCCAGGTGTCCTTGTTCACCTTGCGCCACGGGAGCGCCGCCGAATCGGCGCACGCGTTAGCGGCTCTAAAGTCCTGCACGTTGCGCGCGTACTCGCGGACGAGATACGAGCCGGGCGTCCAGACGGGCATGACGAGATCGAGCGGCGCAGGGAGTTGCGCGCCGCGCGGCGCGCGCACTGTCATCTCGACGCGGAGCAGGTGCGTGTAGGGCTCCGGCATCGAGACGGTGTAGGAGATTTCTGGCGCGTCCGTTCGCGGCGCGCGCGCTCTCTCGTCGGCGCGTTGCTGCGCCGGCGCGTCGGCGCGCCGCGGCTGCGTTTGCGTCCGCGCGCGAGCGGTCGCGGCGCAGGCGATGAAGAGCAGCGCGACGAACGCGCGCGCGTGCTGGCGTCGCATGGCTTGAACGTCCCCCCCGCCGTCAAATTTCGCTGAAGAAGCTTTCTGATTCGGCATCTTACTACGGGAGGGGATTGCGCGCCCAAGCCGACGGCGCGCTCCTGCCGCCCGACGCGGAAGGTTTGATTTTCACGCCGACTCTCGGTTAACCTTCGCCGCGTGGGTCGCCTCTCCCCGCCGAGCCACGGTCTTCCGGCAAGTCTTCACGCCCCTCGCACACGAAGACCCAGCCGCCGCGCCGAAGGAACTTGCGGCGGTCACGTCCGGCAGACCACTTGAAGGGAAATCGTTAGCCCAGCGCGAGCATCT
>JAIVGV010000112.1 GCA_020201365.1 Acidobacteriota bacterium | reverse complement strand
GTGCGCGGTTACGTGCGCAACCCGGAGGCGGACGCGCCTCTGAACGCGCGCGGCAAGTTCGACGTGAGCGCCGTCGTCGGCGGCGGGATGTTCTACGTCACCCACGAGTCGGGCTACGAGATCGGTCTCTACAAGGAGCCGTACCGCGGCTCGGTGCCGATCGTGTCGGGCGAGATCGGCGAGGACTTCGCCTACTACCTCGCGAAGTCGGAGCAGATTCCCTCCGCCGTGCTGCTCGGCGTGCTCGTGCGCGCGCGCGAGGACGGGAGTTGGTTCGTCGAGTCGGCCGGCGGACTCATCGTCCAAGTCATGCCCGGCGCGGACGAGAAGACCGTCTCGGCAATCGAGGAGACCGTGAGGCGCACGCCGCACCTGACGACGCTCGTGCGCGCGGGCGCGCAGCCCGTCGATCTGCTGCGCTCGGCTCTCGGCGGCGTGCCGTTTGAAGTGTTGGGCGAGCGCGAGGCGAGGTTCGCTTGCCAGTGCTCTTATGATCGCGCCGTCTCGATGATCACTTCGATCGATCGCGGCGAGCTGGAGCTGATCCTGCGCGAGGACAAGGGCGCGGCGATGACGTGCCACTTCTGCAACGAGACCTACCGGCTCGACGAGTCGGCGCTCGAAAACATCCTCGCGGGCGTCGGCGGAGACTGAGACGGCGGGAGCCTAGACGGCGATACCCGCCGCGCAAAAAAGAGAGGCGCGGGACGTTTATTCACAACGTCCCGCGCTTCTCTTTTAGAAGGGCTGTCTCGCTCTCGCGTCTTACTTAGACGGGAGCAGGTCGAAGTTGCCCGCCTGTCGGTTGTGCTCGTCCAAAGCGCCCATCACGTCCGAAGTCTCTTCGAGCATCTGCTTGGTCATGGCGATGGAATCCGACAGTTGCTCGAAGTCGAGCGCGGAGACCCGTTCGGGCGTCGGTAAGGTTACGACCTGATCGTTGACGAGACCGAAGAAGTTTTCGATGGACTGCAACTGCCCCTCGACCAATTTCACCGAGCGTTCGAGATCGCCGAAGGCGGCGACGCGGCGCTTCAGAATCTCGACGTTCGCCTGCTGGATGCGGCGCGCTCGCTCGTCGGGCGCGCTCTCGACGGCGCGCTCGGCTTGGGTGAGTTGGTTCTGCACCGCCTGACGGTTGATCGAGCGCAGGTGGTGCTTGCGGCGCCGGTAAACGTCGAGCAGATCGACGAAGTCCTCCCAGCGCTGCTCCAAAGTCTGAATGTTCGGCGGCACTTCCTTCGCGCCGGTGAACTTCATGTAGTTCTCAAAGACCTGCTTCTTGAGCCACTTCAGGTAGAGCACCGCCTCGCGCTCGCGCGGGTCGAACGACTCGATCAGGCGCTCGCGCTGTTTGCGCCGCATCTCGTAAAGCTGCTTCTTGTTGCGGCGGTCAACGAGCCGACGGTAGAGGTTGCTCGCCGGGACGGTCGCCAGATACAGACCTTCGGCGATGAGCGCCGCGCCGAGCGGGATGACCGAGCCCGTGTAAGCCGCCGCGACGGCGAAGCCCGCCATGCCCCAGAAGTTGACGGGCTCTTTGACCGCCTCCTTCAGATACTGCAGGTCAACCTTTTTAATGTCCGTCATGACACGCCACCGCGACCGCGACGAAACTTAAACAGCGGCGAGACGCGCCGCCCCCTCGCCGCCCCGTCATCAACCCTCGAAAGAACTACCGACGACTACCGCTTTGAGATGTCCGAATCACGACCGCCCGTTGCCGGGGTCGCTCGCGGGCGGAAGCTGACTCGGCTGCGAGGACGTTGAGCCGGGCAGCAGCCCCATGCCCCGCTTGTATTCGAGCAGCTTGTCCTGCAACTGCATGTCCATGACCTCGCGCTCGATGTCCTGCATCTGCGCGTCCACGCTCGCCGCGCCGAGCTGCATCTTCGCCTCGGCTTGGGCGGCGCGGCGGTCGATCTTGTCGCGCATCTCGTTGAAGGTCGAGGCGTCGTCGCCGAGCTGGAACGACTCCATCGTCTGCGCGAGCTGCTCCTGGAGCTTCGCCTGCTTCGCCTGGTTGATGAGCTGCATCGCCTCGGCGGTGCGGCGCTGCATCTGGATCATGTAGTTGTCGCGCGCCTTGAGCGCCTGCTTCGACGCCATCTCCGCCTGCGCCTGCTGCTGCGTCGTGCGCTGGAGGTCGAGCTGCGCCTGCTGCAACTGACCGATGTAGGCGGTGGCGAGATCGTCGCGCCCCAGCTTGATCGAGGCTTTGATCTTCGAGTCGAGGTCAACGACCTGCGCCGAGAGTCGCTCCTTGTGTTTGCCGAGCAGGCGCTCGGTCGCCATCACGTTCGCGACCGAGTTGTTCAGCTCGGGCACGCGGTCGCGCATCTCGCGGATCGTCTGTTGGAGTATGAGCTCCGGGTCTTCCGTCTTCTCGATCAGCCCGCCGAACAGAGCCTTCAGCGAACGCTTGAACCTGCTCCAGCTACTCATGACTCTCGCTCCTCCGAACGCGACTCAACGAACGTCACCGCGCGCCGCCGCAAAACATAGTACGCACGCGCCCGAGGCGCGGTTGCAACTTCACGAAAGCGCGCCGCAAGCGGAGTATAACAGGACTGCCGCGGGCGTTAAAGACGGCGACAAACTGGCGAGGGTTTAACTCTTCCCGAAACGTCCGATGTCGCGCCGGTAGTGCATCCCGACCCAGCGAATTCGCGACGCCGCGCCGTAGCAGCGCGCGAGCGCCTCGCCGAGCGTCGCGCCCGTCGAGGTGACGCCGAGGACGCGCCCGCCCGCCGTGCGCCACGCGCCGTCTTCGCCGCGCCGCGTCCCGGCGTGGAAGATTTCGACGCGCGGGTCTCGCGCGGCGGCGTCGAGCCCTTCTATAGGGTCGCCCGTCTCAGGCTTTTCGGGGTAGCCGCGCGAGGCGAGGACGACGCAAGCCGAGGACTCGTCAGACCATTCGGCGCGCGCCCCGCCGAGACGACCGTGAGCCGTCGCGTCGAAGATCGCGGCGAGATCGCTTCGTAGGCGGACGATGATCGCCTGTGCCTCCGGATCGCCGAAGCGGACGTTGTATTCGAGGACGCGCGCGCCTTCGTCAGTGAGCATCAAGCCGACGAAGATGACGCCGCGAAAGTCGAGCCGGTCGGCGGCTAACCCGGCGAGCGTCGGCTCGACGATCTCGCGCACCACGCGCGCCTGAGTCTCGGCGTCGAGCACGTCGGACGAGGTGATCGCGCCCATGCCGCCGGTGTTCGGTCCCGCGTCCCGCTCGCCGACGCGCTTGTGATCGCGGGCGGGCGGCATTAGTAAATAGTCTTTGCCGTCCGTCCAGAACAAGAGCGACGCCTCGCGCCCCGTCAGAGCTTCCTCGATGACGACGCGGCGCGCGGCTTCTGCACCGACCCCTCCCTGCTCCATCAATTCATTGATCGCTGTCTCCGCCTCGTCTCGGTCGCGCGCGACGACGACGCCCTTGCCCGCCGCGAGCCCGTCGGCTTTGACGACGGCGGGCGCGTCTCTCGCTCCGAACTCGCCGCCGCGCAGCACGGCGCGCGCCTCGTCCGCCGAGTCCGCGACGCGGAAGCGCGCGGTCGGGATGCGGTGGCGCGCCATGAAGTCTTTGGCGAAAGCCTTGCTCGATTCGAGCCGCGCCGCCGCAGCCTTCGGTCCCGCGACGGCGAGACCGGCGGCGGCGAACCCGTCGGCGAGACCGGCGGCGAGCGGCGCCTCGCCGCCGGCGACGGTGAGTTCGATCCTCTCGTCTTCGGCGAAGCGGGCGAGCGCTTTGATGTCAGTGGCGTTGAGGGCGACGCACCGCGCGACCTGCGCGATGCCGTCGCTGCCGGGCGCGCAGTAGATCGTGTGCTCCGAGTTTTTTTGTAGTGACCAGCAGAGCGCGTGCTCGCGCCCGCCCGATCCGACGACGAGAATCTTCATGTCACATTTGGCGTTATCGCTGATTGAGCAACCTTCGTCCTCGTGCCGCCGCGCTGCGCCTGTTTGTCCGTCTCGCGCCGGGTGCGGCGGATGCTGTCACGCGGGGCGGCGGGGTGTCAAGAAAGGGCGCGGGGCGGGCGCGAATTTTATGTCGCGGAGGCGCAAACTATTCCTTGACACAGTTTCGCCAACAGTTATACCGTGCACGCTACAAAGGTCGGCTCGTCGCGTCGCAGGCGTCACTGCTTGCTTACGCGGGCGCGATCTTTCAGTTCGCCGCTTCCTCGCGAGGCTCCGACCTTGCGGAGCACGTCCAACCGAACCCGACAGTCTCACAGTTTTTTCGGCTCCGGGGTTTCACGAAACGTGGGGGTTCACGCCATGTCACAGGTTCCAGCCACAGGCAGGGAGAACGGAGAGTGGGGTCGCGCCGAGATGGAATTCCAAGACCGGAACATCCGCTGCGTTGACTGCGGGGAGGAGTTCGTCTGGACTGCCGGGGAGCAGGTCTTCTTCCACGACAAGGGGCTGCAGAACGAGCCCAAGCGCTGCAAGCCGTGCAAGCAGGCGAAGAACGAGCGGCTCGCCGCGATCGCCGCCGCGCAAGCCGCCGGGCAGCGCCAGCGCATCGAGGTCTCCGTCAACTGCGCGCAGTGCGGTCAGCAGACGACCGTCCCGTTCTACCCGTCGCAGGGGCGACCCGTCTTCTGCCGCTCCTGCTTCCTCGCCAGCCGCGCCGCCGCCGACGGTTACGAAGGCTGACGCGCGCGACTCACGACCGCAGCAACGCAAACCCGACGAACAACCGAACGAGACTCGCTCAGCCGCCAACCAAACGCGCGGTCGCGCCGGGGTGTCGCCCCGCGCCGTCACTTCTCTAAGTGGTAAGGCACGCTCGTCACGATGATGCCGCGCTTGAAGAGGAGCGCGCCCTTCAGCAGGAGCGAACTCTGGTTGTGCAGCAGGTGCTGCCACCAGCGCGCGGGCACGAACTCCGGCAGGACGACCGTCACGATCTCGACCTTACCTTGATCGCGCAGCTTCCGCAGGTAGCGCAGCAGCGGGCGCGTGAGCGAGCGGTACGGCGACTGAAGCACGACGAGCTTGACGCCCGCGCCCCACTGCTCCCACTTCTCCCTGAGCTTCCGAGTCGCCTCCTCGTCTATGTCCACGTAAACGGCGCGCACGTTGTCGGGCGAGATCGCCTTGGCGTATTCGAGCGCGCCGATGACGCCGCGGTGGATGCCGCTGATGGGCACGACGACCGTGTGGCGGATCGGTCTGATCCCTTCGAGCCCCTCGGTCGAGAGCTGGCGCGCGACCGAGACGTAGTGCGAGTGGATCGAGCGGAAGACGACGACGAGCAGCGGCACGAGCGCGCAGACGATCCACGCGCCGTGGACGAACTTCGTCGTGACGAAGACGACGAGCACGACGAACGTGGCGACGGCGCCGAGCCCGTTGACGACGATTGACTTGCGCCAGTGCGAAGCCTCGGGCGCGGAGGCTGCGAGCGCGCGCTGCGCGTCCTGCGTGGCGTGGATGTCAGCCGCCGCGAGCCCCGGATCGGGCACGGGCGCGACCTTGCCGTTCGCGCGCGCGTCCCGTTCGGGCTGCGCGCCGCCGACCTCCGCCTTCAGCCCGCGCAGCAGCGCGCGCTCGCGCCACCAGTGGCGCACCATCCCGGCTTGCGAGAGCGTGAAAGATAGAAAGACGCCGACGGCGTAGAGCGGGATCAGTCGGTTCTCGTCCGCGCCGAAGGCGATGACGAGGACGCCCGAAAAGATCGCGAGGATGATGACGCCGTTCGAGAAGACGAGGCGGTCGCCGCGGTTGGCGAACTGTCGCGGCAAAAATCTGTCGCGCGCGAGCAGGCTTGAGAGACGCGGGAAGTCCGCGAACGAGGTGTTCGCGGCGAGCACCAAGATCGCGCTCGTCGTCGCCTGCACGACGTAGTAGAACCAGCCCATCGCGCCCGTGAACATGATGCGCGCGAACTGCGAGATGACCGTCTCGCGCTCGGTCGGGTGCACCCCGTAGAGG
>JAIVGV010000006.1 GCA_020201365.1 Acidobacteriota bacterium | reverse complement strand
GCGTCGAGTAGCCGCCGTAGGTCGGAGTCTTCCCGTCCTTCTCCGTCCCGTTGTACGTCTGCACGCTGCCGACCTCGCAGTACTGCTCCAGCCCCTCGCGGCACTTCTCGCAGACGCGGCAAGAGTCCACGAAACAGCCGACGCCGGCGAGGTCGCCCTCCTCGAACTTCGAGACCGCCGAGCCGACGCGCGCGACGCGACCGACGATCTCGTGACCGGGAACCATCGGGAAGGTGGAGTTGCCCCACTCGCCGCGCGCCTGGTGTATGTCGGAGTGGCAGACGCCGCAGAACATGATCTCGATGAGCACGTCGTGCTCGCCCGGCTCGCGCCGCGCGAACGTGAACGGCTCCGGCGGCGAGGTCGCACTCATCGCCGCGTACCCGCTTGTCTCAAGCATGAATTAACTCCTTTGCCGCGCGCGGCGGACTCGCGACCGCGAGGGCGACTCGTTCGAGCCGCTGGTCGCGAGTCCGCCGCCGCGACGATCAGTGAACGCGAGGTCGAACCGGTATCTTACTGCGCCTTGGCGGCGCGACCCGTCGGCGGCGTCGCCGCGCTAGTCGTCGCAGAGCCGCCCGTCTCCATCAACTGCTTGAAGCGCGTCAGGTCTTGCTCGATCTGCTGCGCGGGCGACTCGCCCGTGATGCGCGCGACGAGCGCGCCGAGGAAGCCCGCGGGCGGATCGTATTTGAGGACGACGCGCACCTCCGTCCCGCCCGAAGGCGCGGGCGTGAAGTGCACCGAACCCGCGTTATCAACCTGCGACCCTTCGAGCGAGCGCCAGGCGATCATCTCGTTCGGCTTCTCGTTATAGACCTCGGCGTCCCACTCGACGGTTCCGCCGCCCGGAGCCTTCGCGACCCAGTGCGAGCGCCCCTCGCCCGTCACCGTGACGGATTCGAGGTGGTTCATGAAGCGCGGCAGGTTCTCGAAGTTGCGCCAGAAGTTGTAAATCTCCGCGGGCTCGCGGTTGATCGTCACGCTCTTCTCGACCTTCACGCCGCGCCCGCCTTTGACGCTCACGTTCGGGTTGTCCGACTCGTTGCCCGCCGTGTTGACGCCCATCGCGTCGTAGGCGTAGCAGTGCCCGGTCGTGCCGCGGTGGAGCAGACCCGCGCCGACGATGGCGAGCGCGACGCCCGCGAAGTTGCCGCGCGTCAGCCCGTAGAGCGCGAGCGCGCCGCCGCCGATCGCCGAAGCCCAGCGCTCGACCTCGCCGACGTTAACATTCTGCCGCCGCGTCAAATCCTCGCGCTCGCCCGCGCCGTCGCCGCCGCCCGGCTGCATCAAGGTGTTCTCGTTCAAAGCATTCTCGTTCGCCGCCATAAAATAGCCTCCTCGTTTTGTCCCGTTTTCGCAAGCGCACCGGACAGACACACCCGTGCCTGTCCTAATTCGACTCGTCCGCGCGCCCTTCGGAGATACTTAGACAAACCTCGTGCCGCGAGGGTGACGACTCGACGCGATCAACGACCTACGCCGCCGCGACGAATGCCGCGTTCCCATTCTTCATCGCGCGCAGCGGCTCTAACCGCCGCCGAGCCTCGCGCAACGCCGCGAGCGTCGGCTCGTGCGGCACGCGGGCGAGTCGCCCGTCTGCTGCGCGCTGCAAGTCCCACAGCCCCATGCGCGCCCACACGTCGCGCGCGTGCCATTCGGGCATCCCGAGGACGGGGTAGAGGCAGACGCCGCGCAGCGGCAAGCCACCGGCGAGCATCGCCTCGCACTCGTCCGCGACCTCGCGCAGCCACGGGGCGCGCATCTCGCCCGCGTGGCTCGTCTCCGTGATCAGCACCTCCGCGCCGCCGTAGCGCTCCCACACGCCGCGCACGAGTTCGCGCAGGCGCGCGCGCCTCTCGTCCCACTCGTCGAGCGGCGCGCACGCGCCCTCCAGCTCCCACTGGTTCGTCCAGTAGTAGTTGACGCCGACGATGTCCAGGTGCGCGGGGCTTCCGCCGAGCTCCGGCATGAGCTTCCCCGCGAGCATGTCCCAAGCCTGCACGACCGCGCCGCAGTTAAACCCGTCCGCCGCGCACCGCAAGTCGGGTCGCTCGCGCGGCGCGACGACGCGGCACACCGGATCAACGCTCACCACGCGCGCCTCCGGGCACGCCGCGCGGATCGCGTTGACGCCCTGGATCGCCGCGCGCACGAGGTTGACCTTCAGCTCGAAGCCGCGCCCGCGCGCGTGCGGCGCGAACAAGCCGACCTCGCCCGCCGCCCAGGAGAAGTAGGAGGGCTCGTTGACGGGCGTGAAGTAGAGCGCGCCGCCCGTTTCGTCGCGCAGGAAGCGCGCGACCGCGTAGCAGTATTCGGCGAAGCGTTCGGGGAATGAGCCGGAGAAGAGATCGACGTCGCGGGGGAAGCCGAAGTGGAAGAGATCGTAGATCAGCTCGACGCCCGCGCCGCGCGCGGCTGAGACGAGCGGCGCGAGCGACGAAAAATCGTAGCGCCCGCCCCGATCTATGAGCGACCAGCGCACGCCCTCGCGCGCGGCGCGCAGCCCGACCGAGCGCAGCAGCCCGTAGTCGTCTGCGGCGCGCGCGTCGTGCTCGGTCGCGGCGATCTGGTCGAACCACTCGCCCCGCGCGTTGACGCCGGTCGCGCACTCGAACCCGCCGAGAAAGAAGCTGCCGAACATATGAACACGAAGGCGGCGCGCCTCATTCACACGGGGCCGGGCGCGCCCGCCCGCAAGCCCGCGCCGGCCGCACCGACAGCCCCACGACGCGCACGCCGCTCAGAGCGTCGCCGCGACGGTTTGGATGGAATAGGGTTCTCTTCGTGCGGCATTATACCGAAGCAGCCGCTCGCAGTTCAACGGCGTCCGCGCCGGGCAGACCACGCCGCCCGTGAGCACGAGGCTCGGGCGGCCCTCACCCCGCGCGCTTGCGTTCGAAGGCTGTGTCGAGGTTGGAAGCGGCGGGCTCCGGCAGGCGCTCCCGCAGGTAGCGCGCGAGCGCGTCTTCGAGGGGCGGGAGCAGTTGCGCGCGTTCGCTCGCGAGCGCGCTGAAGGGCGGTCGCATCGCGGCGAGGCGCAGGCGCTTCGTCGGCGCAGCCGCGACGAGCCGCTCGTCGTGCCCGGCTTCGCGGGCGGCGCGGCGCGCGAAGTCCGCCCAACTGATCGCGCCCCCGTTCGCGAGGTGCCAGACGCCGCGCTCGCCGTCAACGAGCAGATCGAGGCAGGCGTGGACGAGATCGGGCACGTAGGTCGGCGAGACAACCGAGTCAGACGCGGCGACGAACCTGCGCCCCGCCGCGACTTCGCGGAGCGCGGCGTGGAGGAAGTTGTGCTCGTCCCACGGACCGAAGAACGCGCTCGTGCGGACGACGAGCGCCTTCGAGTGTGACGCGAGCACGCGCCGCTCCGCCTCCGCCTTGCTCCAGCCGTAGACGCCGAGCGGCGCGGTCGCGTCGCACTCGACGTAGGGCTTGCCCTTCGCGCCGTCGAAGACGAGATCGGACGAGAAGGTGAGGAGCGCGACGCCGCGCGCGGCGCAGGCTTGCGCGAGCACGCCCGCGCCGTCGGCGTTCTCCCTCATGCAGCGCTCCGCCTCGCGCTCGGCGTCGTCCACGCGCACGTAGCCCGCCGCGTTGACGACCGCCCACGGCTCGTAGCGCGCGAGCGCGCGCTCGACCGACCCGCGCTCGGCGACGTCCATCTCGGCGCGCGCGAGCAGGTGGTACGAAAGCCCGCGCGCCGCGCAGACGCGCGCGAACGCCCTGCCGAGCGTGCCCGTCGCGCCCGCGATGAGGACGGCGCGCGCGCGCCGCTCTCCGGCGTCGAACCCTCTGTCCATGACGACCTCCGGCGCGCCGCCGTGACGCACGCGCACCGGCTTGTAGATCAGCCTGTCGAGGCGACGCCACCAGCCGGGGGAGTCGAGCGCGGGGTGATCGTGCTCGCGCCCGGCGGCGAGGTCGCGCGCCATCCGCGCGAGCGCGGTCGGGCGCGGGCGCGGCGCGCGCAGGTCGAAGACGCCCGGCTCGTAGCGCCCCTCGTCGCGCGTGAGCAGGCAGTGCCAGTCGTGCGCGCCGAGCAGAGACCAGACGGCGACGGCGCGCACGTCCGCGCCCTCGTCGTCGCGCAGCGAGCGCGCCGCGTCCCACACCTCCTTGAGCCAGCGCAGCTGCTCCTCGCGCGTGCAGCCCAGGTGTGCTTCGGTGACGGCGAGCGGGAGGCGGTAGCGCTCCCACGCCTCGCGCAGCACGGCGCGCACGCCCGCCGCGCCCTCGGCGCAGACGCGCACGGCTTCGACGTCCGCGTACCTGTGCCGGCCGTTGCCGCCCGCCGCGCACGCCGGGTAGCGCGAGACGCGCTCGTCGAGGAAGCGCTCGCTCGTCAGGTAGTGGTTGACGCCGACGACGTCGGGCGGGCAAGGGTTCTCGGTGAACCAGTCGAGTTCTCGCCCCGCGACGCCAGCCCACAGCAGATACTCGCGCATCGGGTGATCGCGCGCGACGCGCCCGCAGAGCAGATCGAAGCTGAGCCACCGCCGCTCGTTCTCGAACTCAGCCTGGTAGGCGAGCCGCCGCGTGCTGAAGGTCTTGCCGACGTCTTCGGTCTGCACGAGTCGCGCGCCGGGGTTCACCTCGCGCGCGGCGCGCATCGCGAGCGCGACGGCGCGGCACTGGTTGACGAGGCAGCGCGCGAACGTCCGGTCGTCGCGACCGTGCGGATACCAGTGACCGTAAAGACCGCTGAAGCGCGCCGTCGTCAGAGGCTCGTTGATGGGCGTGTAGTCTTCGACCCACGGGTAGCGACGGGCGACCGCGCGGGCGTACTCGGCGAGCTTGTTCGGGAACTCCGGATCGGCGAGGCTGGTGTAGGCGGGACCGCTGCCGTGATGAACTAAACCGACGACGGGGCGGACGCCGAGCGCGCGCAGTTTCGCGAGCCGCTCGTCAGCCCAAGCCCAGTCGGCGCGCGCGACCCCGCGCGGCGCGGTGCGCTCCCACAGCACCGGGTAGCGCATCGTGCGGACGCCGAGCGAGGCGAAGAGATCGAGATCGTCCGCGCGCCGCGCGTGCCCGCCGCGTTCGAGCTGATCGAAGTAATCGGCTCGGACGCGGTTGACCGTGCACTCGACGCCAGCCCACAGCTCAAGCGCCGGGGTGGGGAGATTTAACCCTCGGCTCTTCACACCTTGTCCGCCCCCCTTGGTTCGCTGCCCGCTTGTTACGAACGTCGCCGCGCCGTTAAGCCGTCCAGCTTTGACGGACGGGGCGGCGGATTGAACGTGGGACCGCGCTACCTGCCCCCGCCCTTCACGCCGTCGCCGTTTCCCTTGCCCGTGATCTTCTTGTACACGGTCAGCGCCTGCGCGACGACCTGATCCTGGTTGTAGTACTTGTAGGTCGCGAGGCGACCGACGAAGTGCACGCCGGGCGTCTTGTCGGCGAGCGCCTTGTACTTCGCGTACAGCTCCGCGTTCTCGGGGCGCGGCACGGGATAATAAGGATCGCCCTCCGCCCGCGGGAACTCGTAAACGATGCTCGTCTTCTCGTGCGTCTGCCCGGTCAGGTACTTGAACTCCGTGACGCGCGTGTAGAGGTAGTCGTTCGGGTAGTTGATGACCGGGGCTTGTTGATAGACCTCCGCGTCGTGCGTCTCGTGCTTGAATTCGAGCGAGCGGTACGGGAGCTTGCCGTAGCGCAGGTCGAAGAACTCGTCCACGGGTCCCGTGTAGATCATCTCCTTGAACGGGACGAAGCGCTGGATGTCGCGGTAGTCCGTGTTGAGCATGACGTGGATGTTCGGGTGGTCGAGCATGTTCTCGAACATCCGCGTGTAGCCGTGCTTCGGCATCGCCTGGTAGGTGTCCGTGAAGTAACGGTCGTCGCGGTTAGTCCTGACGGGGACGCGCGCCGTCACCGACGAGTCCAACTCCGAAGGGTCGAGTCCCCACTGCTTGCGCGTGTAGTTGCGGAAGAACTTCTCGTAGAGCTCGCGCCCCACCCGGCTCACCACCACGTCCTCGCTCGTCCTGATCTGCTCGCGGTGCTCCGCCATCTTGGCGAGAAAATCCTCGACCTCGAACGAGGTGAGGTTCAGCCCGTAGTAGCGGTTGATCGTGTCGAGGTTGATCGGGATCGGGAGGAGCTGACCGTCAACGCTCGCGAGCACGCGGTGCTGGTACTGCCGCCACTCCGTAAACTGCGAGAGGTACTCGAAGACCTCGCGCGAGTTGGTGTGGAAGATGTGCGGGCCGTAGCGGTGCACGAGGAGCCCCGCGTCGTCGTAATGATCGTAGGCGTTGCCGGCGATGTGCGGGCGGCGGTCGCAGACGAGCACGCGCTTTGACGCGTCGCGCGCGAGCCGCTCGGCGAGCACACTCCCGGCGTAGCCTGCCCCGACGATGAGATAGTCGAACATAAACTGCCAGTCCCCTCTCTCACGTCAGTCGGCGGCGGTGTAGCTCGCGGCGCTCGCGACGCGCGCCGCGGCGGGCATCGCCGGACTCTTCACGGGGACGAGCGCGCGCGCCGCCTGAGCCTTGCGCGCGTTACCCCGCCTGCGGGATTCGACCGCCCCGCCGATGTGCGACGCCATCGCAGCCCAAGTCTTGTCCCAGGAGTTCTGCGCGAGAAACTCGTCAACGCGCGCGAGCCACGCCGGATCGTCGGCGCGCTCGTCCATGCCGATCTCCGCGGCGGCTTTGATGAAGTCCGCCGCGTTGTCGGCGATGCGGACGAGCCCCATCTCGCCGTAGGGTCTGACGACGTCGCGGATCGGCGTCGAGACGACGGGCTTTCCGGCGGCGAGGTACTCGGGCGTCTTCGTCGGCGAGATGAAGCGCGTGTGCTCGTTGCAGGCGAAGAAGAGCGCTGCGACGTCCCAGCCCGCGACGTAGCGCGGCAGCTCCTTGTAGCTCTTGCCGCCGAGGTAGTGGATGTTCGCGCGGCGCGGCAAGTCTTCCTCGCTGATCTTCGCCGTGGGACCGATGACGACGAAGTGCCAGTCGGGTCGCGCGGCGGCGACCCCGTCGAGCAGCGCCGTGTCGAAGCGTTCGTCAACGACGCCGAAGAAGCCGACGCGCGGGTGCGGGATCGAGGCTTGATCGGCGGGCTCGTCCGTTATCTCGCGCGCCTGCGCGAAGTGCGCGCGATCAATCGAGGACGGGAAGGCGTGGATGTTCGGGTGCTTGTCGCGCTTCGCCTCGTAGAGACTCTGCCCGCCGGTGAAGACGGCGTCGGCGCGGCGGAACAGCTCCGCCTCGCGCTCGCGCAGGGCGCGCGGCGCGAACTTGAAGGCGGAGAGCTCGTCCATGCAGTCATAGACGGTGGCGAGCGGCTTTAAGTGGCGCGTCCAGCCGAGAGCCATCGGCGTGTAATACCAGAGCACGTAGTCGTCGATCTGGTGCTCGTTGATGAGCCGATCAATCAGCGCCTGCTGGATCGCCTCGACGGCGACCTCGCTCAACAAGCCTTCCGGCAGGCGCGGCACGACGACGTAGAGGTTGTCTTCCCGACGGCTCACGTCGAGACGCAGCGCGCCCTCGCCGAAGATCGGCTCCTCGACGAAGAAGACGCGGCGCTCCTTCGCGCAGCGGCTCAAGAGGTGCTGCGGTCTCTGATAGACGAAGTCCCAGCGCAGGTGCGACAGGCAGATGAGATCGGCGTCAAAATTATTGCCGGACGGGTCGGGCGTCTCAGACGTGCGCCGCGCGCGCGCCGCGCCGTCCTTTAGTGAGATGACCGTGCCAACGTCCTGCTGATAATTGCGCGCCGTAGTACCGCTGTTCCCGCCAACGCCGTGTTCGATCCGATCCATGATGCCCTTCATTGCCCTTATCTCCCCTCTTGCTTTCTGACAAAGATGAACGCCGCGAAAAAATTTAATCCGCGCACTTCCCCACGCCTATGAAAACTCGTAGGACGGTGAACCGCCGAGTTGCCGTGTAGCCGGAGGACTGAAGAAAGTTCTCCCCGTGACCCAGAGCAAGCGTCGTGCCCGCGGGCGCCCACCGGCGATCGACCGTCCCCGAACTCGCGGAATCTCCGAGAATTTGAGGGCGGTGCCCTCGGTCGTCGGCTCTATCGGTCGGAAGTATTACCGCTTTCGTCGCGTATCTAATTGTATTAAACGCGAACGACAAAAGGTTCACCGTGTTATGTTTTTTATTTCGCGCCGCGACGCCGTCGAGTTCGTTCGATTGAACGTCGTCGCCGCGAGACAAAACATACGCGCGTGCAAAGAACTTTTCTGCGCTGCTCGTCGCGCCGATCAAAAAAGAAAGGTGAGCAGCGCCCGGCGCGCCCACCTTTCTTTGTCCCCCCTTGCTCGTCCTTCTCGCGGTCCGGCGACGAATCACCGCCGCGACTTTTTCGATGAGCTTACCCGCACCGAAAAGTCTTCCACTATCCGACCACCTTGAGTCTCCGAGTCAGTGCGTGGAGTTTAGTTTCGCGCGGGCGAGAGGGTCTGTCCGTGCTCGTACTGAATTTGTAGAGTTTGTGTGTCCGCTTCGATCACGCGCGCGCGCGACGTTAAGTCTTTGAGGTCACACGGGCGTTACAACGCGCGTCTAGATGTGCGAGCCGACGAGGTAGCCGAGCGCGGTCATGAGGATCGCAAGCACTAAGACGGCGACGAGCACGCAGCCCAAGCTGCCCTGATAGCTTCGCCTTCGCATGTACCAATGCAGACGCACGGCGAGGCGCAAGTTAACAAGCGGCGCGTGCGCGGGTCTGTCCGTGTTCGCACTGAGACGGCGATCAACTTACGGGCGCGCTAACTGTTCGGAGTGGCGTACTTAATCGGACAGACGCGCCGTGAGGCGGGGCGTAAGATCGTCGCTCCAACTCGGGAGAGTGTCTCCTTATGGGGTCGCGTACAGACTACGGGACCAGCGTGCGCGACCCCTTTTTTTCGCAAGGGGTGTGTCGTGTTCGGCATCGCGATCTTTTCGGCTCAAAGCACGCGGCGGCAGACGGGCGCGATGATCTGCAAGACCGAGTGGCTCTCGCAAGGGACGGAAGGGATGAAGACGAAGGACGACAGGCGGGGCGCGACGATCCTCGTCGCCGAGGACGACGACGACAACCGCTTCGTGATGCGCACGCTTTTGGAGCTTCGCGGCTACTCGGTCGTCGAGGCGTCGAACGGACAGGAGGCGCTAGAGATCGCGGAGCGTGAAGCCCCCGATCTGATCCTCATGGACTTGAAGATGCCTGTGCTGAATGGTCTCGCCGCCACGCGCCTTATACGCCAGCGCCAGCGCCGCCGCGTGCCCATCGTCGCGCTCTCGGCTTACGATCCGACGCAGCACCGCGCCGTCGCCATCGCCGCCGGGTGCGACGACTACGCGCTCAAGCCCGTTGACTACGAGCGGCTCGAACTGATCATCGAAACATTGCTCGGCGCCGCGCCAGCGCCGCCGACCGCCCCGCCGACGACCAAGAAGCCCACCGGCGATCTCGCCGCTTAGCCGTTGAACCCGTCCGCCAGCGGCGCACGCTCACACGACGCCGAGTCAGGCGACAGCAGACCCGTTCGTAGTCCACGCTCTAACGCGTCGGAGTCAGACAGCCTGAAGGCTGGACTCCGGACAACGCGCGCCGCGCGCTCCGAGCCGACGGGCGGAAGGACGCCTAAATTGTTTGCAGGAGTTTCGCGGGAAGGAAAATCGGGGCGAGAGGATTCGAACCTCCGACCTCTCGGTCCCGAACCGAGCGCTCTACCAGGCTGAGCCACGCCCCGAAGGTCAGAGCCATTCTATGGGCGCGACGGCACACTGTCAAACTCGCGAGCGCGGAACGAAGCGGCTGACGATGATGACGACGCGGCGAACCTCTCGCTCGCCGTCACGGGCGGCGGGCGCGACGGCGCGGACGTGCGTCGTGAAGATCGCTCAGGTCGAAGTCCCGACGGCGCGTGCCTCGTCCTCGCGCGCGTGCTTGAGGTGACGCCAGACCCACCACGCGGCGGCGAGCAGGATCGCGATGCCGATCAGGAAGTCGAAGCGGTGGAACCAGGTCTTGAGCGCGTCGTTCTTGTCCCACTCTTTGCCGAGCAGTTGCCCGACGTAGGCGAGCGCGATACACCACGGCAGTGAGCCGAGGAAGGTGTAAATGACGAAGCGCGTCAGGTTCATGCGCGCCACGCCCGCCGGGAACGCGATGAACGTGCGGACGACCGGCAGCAGTCGGCTGAAGAAGACTATCGCCTCGCCGTAGCGCGCGAACCAGCGATCCGCCAGATCGAGATCGCGCGGCGAGATGAGGACGAACTTCCCGTACTTCTCGATCAGCGGTCGCCCGCCCTTCGAGCCGACCCAGTACGCGACGAGCGAGCCCAGGACGCAGCCCACCGCGCCCGCCGCCCCCACCGCCCACAGGTTGAAGCGACCCGCGTAAACGAGGTAGCCCGAAAACGGCATGATCACTTCCGACGGCAGGGGGATGCACGCCGACTCGACCGCCATCAGCAGCACCACGCCCGCGTAGCCGGTCTTCGAGATGACCGCGACGATGAAGGCTGAGAGTATCTCGATGATTCTCGCGATCAAAATTCAACTCCAGAGGTTAGAGGGCAGAGGTGAGAGGTTAGTACAGATGGTTTCTTTCTAACCTCTCACCCCTGCCCTCCAACCTCTAATTTTCATTCCACCCGTAGCGACCGATGAGCGGGACGAACGCGCACGCGCCGTGATCCTCGCGCGCGAAACCCTTTTCTTCGCGCACGACGCGGACGAGGCGCTGTGATTCGCGGCTCTGCCCCGTGGGCATGACGAGCCTGCCGCCGACCTTGAGCTGCGCGAGCAGCGGCTCGGGCACGTCGGGTCCCCCGGCGGCGGCGAGGATGGCGTCGTAGGGCGCGTGCGCGTCCCAGCCTAAAGTTCCGTCGAAGCACTTGACGGTCGCGTTGTAGATGCCGAGTTCGCGGATGCGCCGCTGCGCCTCTCGCGCCAGCTCCGCGATGCGCTCGATGGCGAAGACCGAGCCCGCGACGCGCGCGAGCACGGCGGTCTGGTAGCCGCTCCCCGCGCCGATCTCAAGCACCTTGCTGTCGGCGTTGACTTCGAGCAGCTCGGTCATGCGCGCGACGATGAAGGGCTGCGAGATCGTCTGGTTCGCCGAGATCGGCAGCGCGTGATCGCCGTAGGCGTTCGACTGCAAAGCCTCGGGCACGAAGCGGTGGCGCGGCACCTCCGCCATCGCGCGCAGCACGCGCTCGTCGCTGATGCGGTAGTGCGCGCGCAGCCACTCGATCATGCGCTCTCGCTGTAAACGGTACTGCTGCGGCATCTGCCCTGCCGGGGCTGTGGGGGGAAGCAAGCTGATTTATGACTCCGAAGGGTTGATGACTCCGTGCTGACACGGCTGCGAAGCGGGTTCGACGAGCCCCGCAGGGGCGGAACGTTTATAGCACCACGAGCCCAGAATTCTTATTGAGCCCCGCCGGGGGCGAGCGTGTCGCTCCGACGGAGCTTGAAATCAAATTCGAGCCGCGGTGGCTATAAACATCTCGCCCCCACGGGGCTGAACTGTCAAACCATGCCTCGTCTGCGACAACTCGCTCAAGCGTGTTCGAGCGCGGGCGTCTCTTCCGCGTGCGCCTGTGCGTCGTCCGCGTCGGCGTCGCCCCAAGCGGCGATCTCCGCGAGCGCGTTGTGGTTCGTCATGTCGGCGCGCATCGGGGTGACGGAGACGAAGCCCTGGCGGACGGCGTAGTAGTCGGTGCCGTCGGCGTTGTTATCCTGCAGAATCTTCTGCCCGATCCAGTAGTAGGGCTTGCCGCGCGGATCGACGTGCTCCGTGATGACGGGCGTCGCGTTCTTAATGCCCTGCGTCGTGACGCGCACGCCGCGCACCTCGCCGGGCGGCAGGTTGATGTTCAAGAGCGTCCCTTCGGGCAGACCTTCGCGCAAAACTCTTCGCACGGCTTCGACGGCGAAGCGCGCGGCGTGTGCGAAGTCGAAATTCTCGGTCGCGACGAGGCTGAAGGCGAGACCGGGGATGCCCAAGATCGTCGCTTCGAGCGCGCCCGCGACCGTGCCCGAGTAGCTCGCGTCCTCGCCGAGGTTACCGCCCTGGTTGATGCCCGAGACGCAGATGTCAGGCACCTGTTCCGGCGCGAGAATCTTGTTCAACGCGAGCGTCACGCAGTCGGTCGGCGTTCCGTCAACCGTCCAGTGGTGTCCGTCAATCTGCCGGATGCGCAAGGGGCGCGCGAGCGTCAGGCTGTGCGAGGCGCCGCTCATCTCGGAGGCGGGCGCGACGACGAAGACCTCGCCCAGCTCGCGCATCGCTTCTTCCAAACGGACGAGACCGTCGGAGTGTATGCCGTCGTCGTTCGTGACTAAAATCTTGGTCATCGTTAACTCGTCCGCGGCGCCGCGGACAGCCTCTCAATTACACATCACGCCTGCGCGGTGTGGCAAGCGCGGGCGCGTGAAACTTTGTTGCCGGGCGCGTGATGCTCCGCTGCAAACGACGCACGGCGCGTCATGTTCAGCGACAAGCGAAAGCCCCGCGCGTCGTTCGCGTCGCGGGGCTTCGCCGTCGGTTGAGTTTGAGAGACGGGCTGTCAGACGGTCGCCGTCTCGTTCTTCTTGCGCGAGAGACCCTTGATCTGCACGGGCGTGTTCTTCTCCACGTCCGCGCCGAGCTTCTTCTTCAAGACCATCTCCTGATAGAGCTTGCGCATCATCGCGGCTTCCTCGGCGGCGGTCTTCGGTCCAGCCATCTCGGGCTTGTTCGGTCGCTGGATGTCGGTCTCATTCAGGACGAGGCTGACGGGCGACTCGTAGTCGAGGCTGACCTCCTTGCCGCGCGCGAAAATTTCGTGCCGCCCGTGCTCCTGATACCACTTCGCGACGGTCGCGTTCTGGTGCATCTGCTCGATGATGTTGCGCCAGCCGATGCCGGTGTTGTAGGCGCAGAAGGAGATTTCGCCCTCCTGCGTGCCGTAGGGGATGATGCACATCTCCGTGCGGCGGAAGTCGTAGTTGAACAGGTCTTGGAACCACATGCCGGCGATGAAGAGGAAGTTCCAACGATCCGCGCGGCGCGCCTCGATGTCTTCCTTCTTGCGCTCGCCGTCAACGCGCCCGTACTGCTTGCCCGTCAAGCCGAAAGACTTGTCGAACTTCTTGAACAGCTCGTAGAGCGAGAACTGCGACGGAGCCTTGTACGGCTGGTAGTGCTTGAGGAGCGCGAGCCCCATCATCATGTTCGACATCCACTTGCCGCGACCCGCGTCGGTGATGCCGCGCATGTCTCGGACGAGTCCGGGGATGTTGAGGAACTCCGGGACGGGAGCCATCTCCTTCGTCTCCTTGTCGATCATCACGGCGGTGCCGACGCCGCAGTTCGGGTGGCAGCCGCAGGAGACCTGACCCCACTCGGCGTCGGGCCCGTGCGCGAGGTCTGCGAAGTCCGCGAACGCGCCCATCAGGCTGAGCGGGAACCAGTCGCGCGTCGGCTCGGTGATGCCGACCTGTTTTTTCACGTCGTGCGCGAGGTGCGAGAGCGTGTAGCGCTGCGCCATGCGGCGGTCGTCGGTGATCTCCTCGTCGCGACCCGTGAACGAGACGGGCTGGAACGAGAGGAACGCGATCTTCTTCGGGTTGTCGAGCGCGAAGCGGATGACCGCGCCGACCTGATCGTTGTTGATGTTGTTGACGAGCGTGATGACGAGCACGATCTCGACACCCGCCGCGTGCAGGTTGTCGATCGCGCGCAGCTTCACGTCGAAGAGGTTGCCGACCTGACGGTGCGAGTTGGCGTCGTTGCCGATGCCGTCGAACTGGAGGTAGGCGTAGCGCAAGCCCGCCTCGGCAGCCTGCTTCGCGAACTCTTTGGACTTGGCGAACTCGATGCCGTTCGTCGCCGCCTGCACGGAGTTGTAGCCGACCTTGCGCGCGTAGCGGACTGATTCGAGGAAATGCGGCGAGATCGTCGGCTCGCCGCCGGAGAACTGCACGGACATCTGCCGGCGCGGCTTGATCGAGATCGCCTTGTCGAGAATGTCTTTAACTTCGTCGAAAGAGAGTTCGTGCACGAAGCCGACCTGATTGGCGTCCATGAAGCACGGATCGCACATCATGTTGCAGCGGTTCGTGAGGTCAATCGTCAAGACCGATCCGCGACCGAACTTGATCGAGGAGGAGCCGTGGTTGTGCAGCCCGTCGTCGTTGTGCGCGTTGATGTCGCGACCGGGGAACATCGACTCGATGTGCTTCAAAAACTTCGAGTCAATCGCCATGATGTCCTCGAAGTGACCGTGGACGGGGCAGTCCTTCGTCATCCAGATCTGCCCGTCGCGCTCGATGATGGTCGCCTTGATCTCGCCGACCTTCTCGTTGACCAACTCCGAAGGATCGATCACCGGCGCGCTAAGTATCCGCTGGCGCGCCTCGATGACGCACTTCGGGCACAAGCTATCGGTCGTGCGCGGGAAGCCGAGCGGCGGCTTCGACTTCTGCCAAGATTTCAGGAGCGGCTTGTCAGACCACTTCGGCGTGAACGACTCGTTCGGTCTGTACTTGTTGAAGAACTGGATGGTGTTGAACAGACCCCCGGCGACGGCGGTCAGCCCCTTCTCGACGTGCTTGATAGGTTTCTTCATCGCTTCTCTCTCGAATCGTTTTCGCCCCTCTCGCGGGCGGATGTTTTCAGACCGTGGCTTGAATCAGGCGCTCACACAGAAGCACGCCTCGACCGTAACCCAATCGCTTCCCCGCTGAATTGTCTTGCTGAATCACGCGCCTCAAGGAACTGAAGCAGCACATCCGACGTGGGCGGAGACCAAATTTACACGCGCGGCGGTCGGAACGCAAACGACGGCGACGTGGGAAGCGGTGGGATTTCACACTGAACTGCAAAACCCCACCGCGCATTTCAAGTAACTTCTTCCTGTGGACTTGCCCTTCAAACGAACAGCCGACTTCTTTGAGCAACGTCCGTGCCAAGTGTCACTCGAAACATCAAGTGGAAAAATAGCTAGACTTATCCGATTCCATCCTGCCCCTTCGCCCTCCCGCAAGAACGTGCCGCGCGTGTCGTCAGACCCCATCTCCGCATCGAGTTCCGGTTGTGCCCCCTTCTGACACTGATCGAGGTCGAAAGCTCCCCGCTTCTTTCGTCTGTGACACACGGGCTTTGATTACGCGACCACTCCGGCAGATTCTTCAGCAGGCAAGCCCTCATTCGGGCGTGGAAGGGTCGCCCTCGATAAAAGTTTAAGACCCGACGCCGCATCATTGCGGCGTCGGGTCTTTGAGAAAGCCTTGATGAGCTAGGTGCGCCAGACGGCTCGAGGCTCGGCGAGGCGAGCCGTGAACAGTCTGTACGAGCTATGCGTGTGGCGGCGCGGCGCTCCCCGTCAAGCCGCCGCAGACTTCTGCTGTTGCTGCTGCCGCTTCTTCTCCGCCTCCATGCGCGTGCCGAGGTCTTCGATCTGCTCGCGGCTTAAGACCTCGCGCGCGCTCTTGAACATCTCGCCCTCTTCCTCCTCGACGTGGTGCTCGACGTTCTCCTTCAAGACTTTCAGCTTCGCCGTCCACTGCTCGCTCCCGACCGACATCGGCTCAAGCTCCTTGAGCAGCGTCTTGATGACGTGGTGCTCCTCGAAGCCTTCGAGCGTGACGGCGCGCGTCTCCGCCTCCTGCTTGAGCGCCGGGTAGAAGATCGTCTCCTCGATGTGCGCGTGAATGTCGAGTTCCTGTTTAAGTTGCGTGAACAAGTCCTCGCGCGTCTTCTCCGCCCGCTCGGTCGTCTCTTCGAGCTTCGAGAAGATGCCCGAAACCTTCTCGTGATCTTTCTTCAGCAGCGTGAATGCGTCCATGATTCGTCCTCCGTGTGAACTCTGGCGATGCGGCTTGCACGATTACGGTACGTGCAGACTCCCCCGCACCACTGAGACTCAAGCACAGTGCCACAGACGCCGACGGGATGTGAGATCAAGGTTAAGAGACCGATTGGGTTTGATGACCGAAGGCTTGCGGGACGCTGCGCCTTGCGTTTGAACTCAGCCGCGCGGCGCGAAGTAGCCGACGCGCGCCGAGACGCGCATCGTCGAGTCGCTGACGCGCACCTGGACGCGGCGGAACCTGCCGTCGCGCGCCTTGTCGAGCGGCGTGTAGTAGAGCGCGTACTGGCTGCGCAACTCTTCGGCGACCTCCGCGTAAACCTGGTCGAGCGAAGAGAAGCTCGCGGGCTTGTAGAGCCGCCCGCCGGTCGCGGAGGTGAGCGCGTCGAGGCTGCGCTCGCTCGCGCCGAGCACGCGCAAGCCTTCGTTCAGATCGTCAATGCGAAGCTGGTTGAATTTCACAGCCGACGGCGTCGCGTCGAGCAGCTTGTCGAGTTCGGCGCGCTTCTCCGCGCGCTCGATCTCGGTGTTGCTGATGCAGTAGGCGCTCGCGCCCGCTTCGAGCAGCGCGGCGAGCGCGGCTTGCGCCGAGGCGGACGTGCTGCCGTTATCAATCCCGTCGGAGAGGACGACGACGGCGTGGCGGCGGCGCGCGTCTTTGAACAGCTCGCGCCCCGAGAGGTAGAGCGCGTCGTTGAAGTGCGTGAACGTGCCGGGCGTGATGCGGCGCAGCGCGCGGCGCAGTTGGACGCGGCTCGCAGTCCAGTCCTGCAACAGCTCGACGCGGTCGTCGAACTTCAGCAGCGCGACGCGGTCGTCTTCGGAAAGCCGGGACGAGAACTCTTCGACCGCGCGGCGGAAGTCTTCGAGGTTGTTCGCGACCGAAGACGACGAGTCAACCATCAGCAGCACGTCAACCGGCACGCGCCGGAGCCGCAGATCGCTCAGCGGCTGCTCGCGCCCGTCCTCCCAGACGCGGAAGTTCTCGCGCGCGAGTGTCGTCACGAGCCGCCCCGCCGAATCCCTCACGGTCACGGGTAGCAGCACCTCGGAGGTCGTGACGGTGAGCACGTCGTCGTCGCCGACATCCTGCGGCGTCTGCGCCGAGCCGGATGTTTTCTGCGGCGTCGCGCTTTGCGCCGACGCGCGCGCGGGCGCGAAGGCGTGGACGAGTGCGGCGGCGCAGACGAGCGCGCAGACGAGCGCGAGCCGCGCGGCGAGCGACTTCTCGCGCTGCCGTTCGGTGTTCGCGTCTGAGAGGTAGCTAGGCATCTGCACCGACGAGATAGAAAGACCGCGGCGAAGTGGCGGCGAAATTCCGGCGTCAGCGATCCGGTCGCGCGTTGGCGTTAGACGGCGCGTCTTCAGCCATCGCGGCGCGCATCGCGTTGATGACGGGCTCCGTGACGCGGCGCTTGCGCAGCTCGGCGAGTTTCGCGGGCGAGAGATCGAAGTCGGCGGGCGAGTTCTCGATGCGGCGGACGATCGTGCCCTCGGAGAATCCGGCTTCGATCAGATCGATCACAGATTGGTTCGTGAGCGTCGGCGTGCGTTCGAGCTTCGCCGCGCCGCCCTGCTCCTGCGGGCGTATGATCCGCACGGTCGCGCCGCCAGTCGTCTGCGCGTCGCCCGACGAGCCGCCGCTGACGCCGTTCGTGCGCGACTCGCCGCGCGAGCCTCCCGACGAGCCGAAGATGTCGAGCGAGTTTGCGTCGTCCTGTTTAGGCCGCGCGCCCGGCGCGCGCGGCTGCGGGCTGAGGCTGTCGAAGAACGCGTCGTCTTCGGGGTCGCGATCCGACGGCGCGCCCGCCGTCTGTGCGCCGTCGCCGCGCGCGAGCATCGCGAGGATGACGCGCTCGCTCACGCCGTTTTTCTTCAGCTCGATCAGGCGATCCGGCGCGAGGTCGAAGCGCGCCGGGCGCGTGCGTATGACGGCGACGATCATCTTGTCGCTGAAGTGCGCGCGCGCGAGCTTGACGACGGAGGCGTTCGTCAGAGGCGACTCCGCGTCGGGCTGTGACTGCGCGGCGGCGGGCGCCGACAGCGCCGCGCACGCGGCGAGCGTCAGGCAGATTTTCGCGAGCGCGTTTCTCATCACTCTTTCGTCCTCATTCGGGCTGCCGGTTCGCCGTCGCGTTCGCCGCGCGCTTACTGTCGGGCGCGGCGTGCGCGAGGCTGCCGTAGCGCGTGCTGATGCGGCGCACGTAGCTGCGCGTCTCGCGGTAGGGCGGCACGCGGTAGCCGAAGCGCACCACACTCCCCTCGCCCGCGTTGTAGCTCGCGAGCACGAGGTCAACGCGGTTGTTGAACCTGCCGAGCAACTGCTTCAGGAAGCGCGTCCCGCCCGCGACGTTCTGCGCCGGATCGTTCGCGTTGCGCACGCCGAAGCGCGCTGCGGTGCCCGGCATCAGCTGCATCAGGCCGCGCGCGCCGGTCGGGCTCACCGCGCGCGAGTTGAAGTGCGACTCCTGCTCCATCACGAGGAAGATCAGGTACGGATCGACTCCGTGGCGCGCGCCGTTCTGACGGATCAACTCGTCGAGCCGACCGCTCCCCGTCGTCCAACGGCGCTCGCGGCGCGGCGCGACTTTCGCCGCCCCGTCATCCTCAGCCGCGGGCTTCTCGCGCTCGATGCGGGCGATGCGCGCGCGCGCGATGAAGATCGAGAGGCTGCCGCGCTTGTACCAGGCGCCCTCGTCCGTCTCCGTCACCTCGTCAACCTCGAAGCTCGCGCCGTCCGTCAGATAGATCGTCACGGGCTGGCGCGACTCGTCGCCCGCCTTCGTCTCGGCGTCATTTGGCTTCGCCCCGCCGACGACCGACGGCGTGCGCGGCGCGGCTGTGCTCGAAGCGGCGACGTCGTTCGGGTTGAAGCTCGCGCCGACGACCCGCGCGCCCGCCGTCGCCTTCGCCGTCTTCGCACCTGCGGCGCGCTCGATTGACTTCACGCGCTCGCGCTCGACGAGGTAGGTGACGCCGCCCTGCCTGTACCAGACGCCCTGCGGGTCGTCCCAAGCCTCGTCCGCCTCGATGGTCGTCCCGTCCTTCAAAACCAGGCGGTCGGCGAGAGTCGCCGCGGCGCAACTTAAGAACAGGAGCAATGCGGACGCGATTCCCGCGACGCGCGACGACGCGGCGCGGCGGCGAGCCGCGCGGGCGTTCGGCATCGAGCCACTTTCAGATGTGAAGCGGATCGGCATTGGCTAGCTCCGCCGTGTTTCGTCGCTCGTGCCCGTTCGGGCGCAGCTCGCCCGTCGGGGCGCGGCGTTCGGGCTCTTGCGCGAAGCCGTGAGACGTGCCGAAGTAGTTGCGCCAGGCGGCGTCAATCGTCTTCGGCGTCAGCTCCAAAGGCTTGCCCTCGAAGAGGCAGATGTCGATCACGCGGTCGAGCAGATCGCGCGGCTCGCACGACTTCATCTGCCGGTGCGAGATCATGTAGTTGTTCAAAACGTAGTCGAGCACAACCTGATCCACGCGCATCCCCCGCGTGTTCGCCGCGCGGCGGAAGATTTCGGAGTAGGCGGCGGGCGTCGGCGGCTCGACCTTCGCGCGGTAGCCCATGCGCCGGAGGAACGCCTCGTCCACGAGATCGCGCTCGTCGAGGTTGGTGGAGAAGACGACCAACTGCTCGAACGGCACCTCGATCTTCTTGCCCGTGTGCAGCGTCAGGTAGTCAACGCGACGCTCCAGCGGCACGATCCAGCGGTTCAGCAACTCGTGCGGCGCGACGCGCTGGCGACCGAAGTCGTCAATCACGAGCGTGCCGCCGTTGGACTTCATCTGGAACGGCGCTTCGTAGAATCGCGCCGCCTCGCTCCACGTCAGATCGGCGTTCTCCAAAGTCAGCTCGCCGCCGACGATGACGAGCGGGCGCTCGACGCAGACCCAGCGGCGGTCGTACTCGGCTGGCACGCGCTCGCGCGCGGCCGCGCGGTGGTTGTGCGAGTCGAAGACGCGGATCACCTGACCGTCAATCTCAATCGCGTAGGGAATCCAGATCGCGCCCGGCAGCCCCGCGTTGATGCGCTCGGCGACCGCCGTCTGTCCATCGTCGCCGGGCGCGACGGGACGGCTTGCAGGCGCATCATGTGCGCGTAGTCCGCGAGCGAGACGGGAGCCGCGCCGTCGTAGCCGCAGAACATGCGCGCGCGCGTGAGCCGGTCCCAGCCGCGGTCGAGCATCGCGTAGCGCGTCGCGCCCATCGCCGACTGCACCTTCACCTCGACGAGCTTCTCGCGGTAGAGCTGCTGCAACAGCTCCTCCGTGATCGCGCGCGGCAGGCAGATGCGCTCGGTGACGTTGTCGGTCGTCGGCTCCGGCAGGGCGGCGACGATCTTCAAGGCGAGGTCGCAGAGGAAACTCTCGGGAACGTCCGTCTCCGCCAACTCCTCCGGCACGGGCGGTCCCATCGTCTCGACTTCCAGCCGACTGAGAATGGTTGCTTGCGTCATCGTTTTCACCTGCGAACTCGAAAAGAATTCTCAACGTCCTTCGCGTTGGTAGGGGCAGGGCTTGTCCCTGCCCGCAGCGTGCGCCAGCACGCTCAAACTTCACCGATCATTCATCGTCGGATGCTCACGAATCTCTCCTCCGCGCGTCCGCGCGGGCGGGCAGGGACAAGCCCTGCCCCTACGGTTATTCCTTTGAAGCGACAGCTTGCGCGCCTTCGAGTTCCTGACGGGCGCGCGCAGCGTCGTCGCGCCGACCCGCGCGCGCGTAGATGTCCGCGAGGCGGCGCAGCGCGACCTCGGAGTTGGGCTGCAGCTTGCGCGCGGCTTCGTAGTGCTGCGCCGCCTCGTCGTCGCGCCCCGCCCGCTCGGCGAGGGCGGCGGTGTTCAGGTGTCCTTCGTAGTCGCCGCGCGCGCGCGCGAAGTTTCGGTAGGCGTCGTCGAACTTGCCGAGGCGGCACTGTGCGAGGGCGAGGTTGTTCAAGATGCGCTCGTCGGCGGGCGCGTACTTCGCAGCCTTCTTCAGTTTCTCGACCGCCGCGCGGTAGTTGCCGTTCTCGTAGAGCCAGAAGCCGACGTTGTTGAGGGTCTGCGCGTCGTGCGAGTCGTCCGCCGCGCGCTCGAAGGCTTCGCGCGCGCGATCCTTGAGCCCCTTGCGGTCGTAGGCGACGGCGAGCAGCGCGCGCGCCTGCGAGAGGTGCGGATCGAGCGAGACGGCGTGCGAGAGTTCCGAGATGGCGTCGTTCAACTGGTTCGCGGCGAGGCGGTCGCGACCGCGCTCGAAGTGCTCGCGCGCGGTCGCGGCTTCGCCGTCGTCCGCGCTCTTCGGCGCGGGGGAACGTGCGTCTTCGACGCGGACGGTCGGCGCGCTCTCGAAGCGCTCGGCGTCCTTCGCCGTCATGCGCCTGATCTTGTTGTCGTCGCCGCCGCCGCCGAAGAGCTTGCTCACGGCTTTGAGCGGCGCTTTAAAGAAGCGCGCGAAGCGGTTGCCGTGCTTCTTCTGCGCGTCGCTCGTCGCCGCCGAATCTTCGGACGCGCCGACGCGCGAGCCGTCCGCCGCGACGACGTTCGCCGCGTCGTCGCCGTCGGGCGCGGTCGTCGTCGCGCTCCAGAACGCGGTGGCGAGAAGGACGACGGCGAAGGCGATCAAAGTTGCGTTGACGGTTCGGTTACGCATGACAAGTTTCCTCCCTCACATCTTGCCGAAAGTGTCTATCAGGTTGAGCGCGGCGGGACCTAAGATCGCGATGAAGAGCGTCGGGAAGAGGAAGCACGCGAGCGGGAACAGGAGCTTCACCGCAGCCTTCTGCGCCGCCTGCTCGGCGCGCTGCCGCCGCTTCGTGCGTAAGCTGTCGGAATAGACGCGCACGGCGCGCGCGATGGACGTGCCGAAGCGGTCGGCTTGAATCAGCATCGCGACGAGGCTGCGCAGATCGTCAACGCCGGTGCGCTCGGCGAGGTTGCGGAGCGCCTCTTCGCGGTCGCGCCCGACGCGAATCTCTAAGTTGGTCAGCTCGAACTCGTCGCTGATGTCGCGGTGAACTTCCTGCAGCTCGTCTGCGACTTTGACGATCGCCGCGTTCAAGCCCAGACCCGCCTCGATGGAGACGACGAGGAGATCGAGCGCGTCCGCCAAGCCCCACTGGACGAGGCGCTGGCGGCGCTTGATCAGTTTCCGCAGGACGTAGCGCGGCAGGAAGAAGCCCGCGACGAAGGCGAGCAGAATCCACGTCACGGCGCTGTCGAGCGGGCGCGCGAGGACGGCGCACGCGAGCGCGACCGCGCCGGGCAGCCCCAGCATCGCGCCGAAGTGGACGGCGCGGAACGTCACCGGCGCGGACTGTGAGCGGAAGCCAGCCTGCATCAGTTGCAGTTGCAGCTTCTTCGACTCCGCCGCCGAGGTCGGCACGATCTTGTTGAGCGGCGCGACGACGCGCGAGGCTATCGCCGCGACTCCCGTCTCTTCCGCCGACGGCGCGGCGACGGCGACCGCGCCCGCGCGCGAAGCGCCGTCGAGCCCGCCCATGCGCCGCAAGCGTTCGGTCGCCGCGCTCGCCGGGCGGAACAGCATCCAGTACGCGCCGAGCGCGACGAGCGTGACGCAGGCGAAGATAGAAATTGTGATTACCAGAATCATAGGGTTAGGGGTTAAGGGTCGGGGGTCGGGGTCGAAGGCTGGGAATGGCTTTCCCCAACCCCTAACCCCTATCC
>JAIVGV010000111.1 GCA_020201365.1 Acidobacteriota bacterium | reverse complement strand
GAAAGAGACCATCAAGCTCGGCGGTCGCGATCTGACCGTCGAGACCGGGCGCGTCGCCAAGCAGGCTGACGGCTCGTGCATCATCCGCTACGGCGACACCGTGCTCTTGTGCGCCGCCGTCGGCGCGAACCAGCCCCGCGAGGGGATCGATTTTTTCCCGCTCACGATTGAATATCGCGAGCACCAGTACGCCGCCGGGCGCATCCCCGGCAACTACTTCCGGCGCGAGGGGCGTCCGAACGAAAAGGAAGTCCTCACCTGCCGCCTGATCGATCGCCCCTGCCGCCCGCTCTTCTCCGAGGGCTACCGCAACGAGACGCAGGTCGTCGCCTCCGTCGTCTCGGCAGACCCGGACAACGATCCGGACGTCATCGCGATCACGGGCGCGTCGTGCGCGCTGTACCTGTCGGACATCCCTTTCCCGAACCCGATTGCGGGCGTGCGCGTGGGGCTCATCGAAGGGCGCTACATCATCAACCCGACCTACGACGAGGTGCGCGAGTCGCGCCTGAACCTGATCGTCGCCGGGACGGAAGAAGCCATCGTGATGGTCGAGGCGGGGGCGAAGGAAGTCTCCGAGGAGATCATGGTCGAGGCGCTGATGCTCGCGCACAAGGAGATCAACCGCCTGTGCCGCTGGCAGAAGGAGCTCTACAAGGCGCTCGAGATCGAGAAGCGACCCGTCGCGCCGCCCGCCTTGAACGAAGAGATGCTCGGCGAGATCGAGCGCAACTACGCGGACCGCTTGCGCGCCGCGCTCGACACCGAGTCGCAGGGCAAGCAGGCGAGTTACGCCGCCGTGGACGCCTTGAAGAAAGAGGTCGTCGAGTCGTATCCGGAAGATCAGCCGGAGACGCGCAAGATGGCGAAGACGATCTTCGACCACCTCAAGGAGAACATCTTCCGCGACGACATCCTCAACAAGCGCCGCCGCCCCGACGGTCGCCGCTTCTCCGAGATTCGCCCGATCGACTGCGAGGTCGGCTGGCTCCCGCGCACGCACGGCTCGGCGCTGTTCACGCGCGGCGAGACGCAGGCGATGGTTACCGCCACGCTCGGCACGAAGGACGACGAGCAGTTCATGGACGACTTGGAGACGGGCGAGATCAAGCGCCGCTTCCTGCTCCACTACAACTTCCCGCCCTACTCGGTCGGCGAGACCGGACGCTTCGGCTCGCCCGGTCGCCGTGAGATCGGTCACGGCGCGCTCGCGCGTCGCGCGCTCGAGCCGCTCCTGCCGGGTGAGGAAGATTTCCCCTACGCGCTGCGCATCGTCTCGGACATCACCGAGTCGAACGGATCAAGCTCGATGGCCAGCGTGTGCGGCGGCAGCCTCGCGATGATGGACGCGGGCGTGCCGGTGAAAGCGCCGGTCGCGGGCGTCGCGATGGGGCTCGTGATGGAGGGCAACAAGTACGCCATCCTCTCCGACATCGCCGGGGCGGAGGATCACTACGGCGACATGGACTTCAAAGTGGCGGGCACGCGCGACGGCATCACGGCGCTGCAGATGGACATCAAGATCGGCGGCATCAACGCGCAGATCATGCAGGAGGCTCTGGAGCAGGCGCGCAAAGGTCGCCTCCACATCCTCGGGAAGATGGAGGAGGCGTTAGCCGCGCCGCGCGAAGACCTCAGCCCTTACGCGCCGCGCATCATCACGATCAAGATCAACCCCGACAAGATTCGCGACGTGATCGGACCCGGCGGCAAGATGATCCGCTCCATCGTCGAGGAGACCGGCGCGAAGATCGACGTCGAGGACGACGGCACGGTCTTCATCGCCACCGCCGACAGCGAGGCGGCGGAGGCGGCGGTCGCCCGCATCCGGGGCTTGACGGCGGAGGCTGAGATCGGCGCGACCTACGTCGGCACGGTCTCGCGCATCGTGGACTTCGGCGCGTTCGTCGAAATCTTCCCCGGAACCGACGGGCTGCTCCACATCAGTGAAATAGCTAACCATCGCGTGCGCGACGTGAGGGACGAGCTGAAGGAGGGGCAGCAGATCGTCGTCAAGTGCATCGGCAAGGAGGGCAACAAGATCAAGCTCTCCCGCAAAGCCGTCCTGCGCGACGAGAAGGGGAGCGCGGCGGCGGAAGGCGGCGGCGGACAGTGAGTTAGCCGCCGCGGCTGACGCGGAAGTCGTAAGCCCGGAAGGGGTCGCGTCCCGCGCGGGCGCGGCCCCTTAATTTTACCGAAATTTCCCCGCGAAAAAGGGCTCTCAAATTTGGAAGTCCTCTCGTATTATGCTTTTCCACTGATTGTCAACGGACAGGAAAGCGGACTTTTAGACGAAAGTCAGCGCCAAATTCGACTCGCTGCGGGGGAATCTGTCGCCGCGGCACGGGGTTTCGGGGGAGGACGACCACAAGCGATGAAGCATCAAGCAATCGTCAAAACGGCTCTGATGCTCACCGTCTTTTTCACGGTAGCGGCGGCGGCTGAGGCTCGCCCCGTGCGCTACGACGACATCCTCGCGATGGCGAGCATGGTCGGTCAGAGCGGTCGCCCCTCGGTTGATCTCCGCCTGCGCTCCCAAGTCCAGCAGTCCACCGGCTCGACGCAGCAGGTCGCCTCCTCGACCAACTCCGGCAGCCCGCAGGATCAGAAGAGTGCGGGCGCGCCCGACACGGCGACGACCGCGCCCGCGACCCGCCCCGCGTCGCTCACGGGCACCGAGATCGCGCCGCCGCAGCAAGGCGCGCAGCAGCCCAACGTCGAGACGGTCGAACTCGGCGAGGTGCAGGGCACTATTTGCGACTGCGGGCCGATCCACATTCCCGGCGGCTTCCCGAAGTGGCCCCTCATAGGCTTGGGCGCGATCCCGTTCTTCTTCATCAACCACGGCTGCGACACCGTGCCCTGCCAGGAGACGCCGCCGCCGCCGCCGACGCCCACGCCCACGCCGCCCACCGTCCCTGAGCCCGCGACGATCTTCCTCTTCGGCACGGGACTCCTGGCGGTCGGCGCCAGCGCGCGACGCCGCTACGCGCGCGGCGCGAAGAACGTCAACGCGCGGGAGGTGCGTGCGTCGTGACGAACCCGTCGAACTCCGCTTCTGCCCGCGCCAAGCTCCTCTTCGCACTTTGCGCCGTCCTGCTCGCCGCCGCGTCCGCGCAGGACGCGCGCGCGCAGAGGAACCGCAACGTGCCGGGTCGCATCGAACTCGCGACCTCGACCGGCAGCTACCCGCTCACCATCGACGGGCAGCCGCACGGCACGACTTCGCCGACCACGCAGCTCATCGATCTGCCTCCGGGCCCGCACACCGTCGAGATTCAGTTCCCGAACAACACGACGTTCCGCCGCGAGTTCGTCGTCGAGCCCGCGCGCCGCATCTGCCTCGCGCTCAACTTCCGCCCGAAGACGATCAGCATCGAGCACCCCGTCAAGTCGCCCTGCCCCTACCCCGTCAACGTCTCCGCGCCGGGCTCCGTGCGCGAGGGCGACGTGATCACCTTCACGTCCGACGTCTCTTACGGCGGACCCTCCGCGCTCAACTACACCTGGACGATCAGCCCGCCGGCCGCGCGCATCACCAACGGCGCGGGCACGCCGTCCATCACGGTTGACACGACGGGCTTGGGCAACCAGCGCGTCACGGCGATCCTGGTCGTTGACGACGGCTCGGGCGATCGCGCGTGCCGTCAGCGCGCGACGGCTGTGACGAACGTCGCGGCGCTGCCCCCGCCTCCGCCCATCAACCCGCGCCGCTTCGGAGAGTTCCCGTCCATCTCGTTTAACGAGGACAAGGCGAACTTCGACAACTTCGCCGTCGAGCTGCAGGCAGACCCGACCGCCACCGGCTACATCATCGTCTATAACGGTCGCCGCAGCCGCCCCGGCAGATTGAACGCGCTCGTCAACCGCACGCGCGACTACCTCGTGAGCACGCGCGGCATAGACGCGAGCCGCATCGCCGTCGTCAACGGCGGCGTGCGCGACGTGGACACCTTCGAGCTGTGGGTCGTGCCCAAAGGGGCGACTCCCCCGCGGCCCAGCCCGCGCTAGGGGCGCGCGATAATCCGAGAAGCCTTCAGACGGGCGACAAGAAATCTACAGATTCCCTCTTGTCGCCCGTTCGGTTTATTTCGTTGACGCCCCACGCCCCCTGTGGTAACAAGTTCGGCACGCGTTCCCCCGTGAAATTAAGAGCAGCAGAGACCGGGTTGAAAAACTCTTGAGGAGGACTCTCTATCATGGCAGACGGTGACGGCGGCGGCGGCTCGACCGGCGTGGTGGCGGTGCTCGTGATCTTCATCATCGTGATCCTGCTCGCGCTCTTCCTGTTCCGCGGGCGGCTCTTCGGCGGCGGCTCCAGCGTGCCCTCGAAGGTTGACGTGAACGTCCAGAGCAAATAAGCACGCGCGACGTGCGCGACGAGCAGGGGCGCTCTTCCGCATGGGGGCGCCCCTCGCTTTTTCGTGCGACGTGCCGCGCTGTGCTAGGATGAACGCCTAGTGAATAGTGAATCGTAAATAGTGAATAGTTCCGCGCGGTTCACTGTCTTAATCTATTCACTATTTACCATTCACTATTCACTATTCACTGACCGGAGGTTCTTCTTGTCCGCACCGAACATCGAGACCATCGTCGGCTTGGCGAAGCGGCGCGGCTTCGTCTTCCCCTCGTCGGAGATTTACGGCGGCTTGGGCAGCGCGTGGGACTACGGCCCGTTAGGCTGTGAGCTCTCGAACAACGTCAAGCGCGCGTGGTGGCGCTGGCTCGTCTACGAGCGCGACGACATCGAGGGGATTGACTCTTCGATCATCCTCAACCGCTTGGTCTG
Source organism: Acidobacteriota bacterium (assembly GCA_020201365.1). Taxonomy (GTDB): domain Bacteria; phylum Acidobacteriota; class Blastocatellia; order Pyrinomonadales; family Pyrinomonadaceae; genus JAIVGV01. The sequence goes on along the minus strand of JAIVGV010000111.1, from coordinate 2,464 downwards.
GAAGTATTCGGGGCACGAAGAGACTTTCAACGATCCGCTCATTGACTGCCGCGAATGCAAGAGCCGCTTCCGCGCGGACAAGTTGCTCGAAGAGCACGGCGGCGTCGCGCAGCACGCAGCGGCGCCGGGCGCGAGCAGCTACGCCGCGATCAAATGCCCGAACTGTGGCAAGAACGACTGGACGGAGCCGCGCCCCTTCAACCTCATGTTCCAGACGCGACTCGGCGCGGTCGCGGACGACGATCCGACGTCGCTCGCGTACCTGCGCCCCGAAACGGCGCAGGGCATCTTCATCAACTTCCTGAACGTGCAGCAGACGATGCGCCGCAAGTTGCCGTTCGGCGTCGCGCAGATCGGCAAGAGTTTCCGCAACGAGGTCACGCCCGGCAACTTCATCCTGCGCACGCGCGAGTTCGAGCAGATGGAGATGGAGTATTTCGTCCGCCCGGACGCCGAGCACCTGAAGCTCGTTGACTACTGGGTCGAGCAGTACGTCGGCTGGTACACCTCTTTGGGGCTCGCGCGCGAGAGCCTGCACCTGCACGAAGTCCCGGCGGAAGAACTCGCGCACTACTCGCGCCGCACCGTGGACATCATGTACCGCTTCTTCCCCGAGCGCGACGGCGAAGAGGCGCGTCGGTTCGAGGAGCTGATGGGCATCGCCTACCGCACCGACTTCGATCTCCGCTCGCACTCGAACAAGCCGACGGACGAGGAAGGCAGGCGCGTCAACCCCGACTCGACGGAAGACCTCTCCTACTTCGACGAGGCCGCCAAGGAGCGCTTCTACCCGCACGTCATCGAGCCCGCCGCGGGCGTCAACCGCTCCGTGCTCGCCTTTCTGATGGACGCCTACACGGAGAAGACGACCGACAAGGGCGAGAAGCGCGTGATTCTAAAGTTGCACGCCGAACCAAAGTCCAATGCCCAATGTCCGAAGCCCTGCGGCGACACTCGAATGACTTTCGACTTTGGGCTCCAGACCTCGGACTATTATTCATGGCTATCCGCAAAACTAAGACGCAGACGCAACGCACCGACGCGCGGCTGCTGCTCGAAGCGGACGACGCGGTCGAGCTCCCGCCCGCCGAAGTAGAAGAGTCGGCGGTCGTGCTTCAGTTCGAGAGCGTGCGGCAGTACGTCCCCGAGCTGCTCGAAACCCTGCGCGCGGGCACCACCGCCGAGCTCGTCCCCGTCATGCGCGACGGCTCGACCTTCGCCGTCCACACGAGGACGCGCACCTTCTGGGTCAAGCTCTGGCACCGCGGCGACTCCGACATGACGCGCGTCGAGCGCGTGCAGGTCTTGAGCTGCCTGCCTTCGACGCGCGGCGTGCAGGTCTTGGTCGGCGGCGACGAAGAGGATTACGACGACGAAGAGTTCGGCGAGGATGACGAAGAAGAGTTGGGCGGGTCCGACGAAGACAAGCCGCGCGACGCGAGCATGTCGGCGGACGACGAGGCGCACGACGAGAGCGGCGCGCCGTCGGACGAGGCGGACGGCGAAGGCGAGGAAGAGTCGGGGGCAGACACGCGGCTCTGAAATCTTAAATCTGAAATTTCGTCATCGCGTTTCGCGCAGGGCTGCGGTCGAGAGACTTGCAGCCCCGCTTTTTATGCGGGAAACTCTGCCGACGATGGCTGACGTGCCGGACAAAATCACCGCCCTCGCGCGCGCCGTCCGCGAAGCGGGCGGGCGGGCGCTGCTCGTCGGCGGCTGCGTGCGCGACGCGCTTCTGGGTCGCCAGCCGAAGGACTGGGACGTGGAAGTTTACGGGGTCGAGCCCGCGCGTTTGCGCGCGCTGCTCGAGAAGTTCGGGCGCGTGGACGCGGTCGGCGAGGCGTTCACGGTTTACAAACTGGGGCGCTCTCTCGACGTCTCTCTGCCGCGCCGCGAGCGCAAGCAGGGGCGCGGACACCGCGGCTTCGTCATCGAGGGCGACCCCGCGATGTCTTTCGAGGAGGCGGCGCGCCGACGCGACTTCACGATCAACGCCATCCTCTTCGACCCCTTGACCCGAGAGCACATTGATCCGTTCGGCGGTCAGACCGATCTAAAGAACAGAATTCTGCGCGCCGTCGCGCCCGAAACTTTCGTCGAGGACTCGCTGCGCGTCCTGCGCGCGGCGCAGCTCGCCGCGCGCTTCGAGCTGGAGGTTGACGCGGCGACGGTCGAGCTGTGTCGAAGTATTGATCTCACAGACCTGCCCGCCGAGCGCGTCTGGGGCGAGCTGGAAAAGCTGCTGCTCCAAGCCGAACGCCCGTCCGTCGGCTTCGACTGGCTCGCGAAGTTGAACGCTACGCCGCGGCTCTTCCCGGAAGTGCAAGCGCTCGTCGGCGTGCCGCAAGACTCAGAGTGGCATCCGGAGGGCTGGGACTTGACGGCAGTGCCGCCGGAACCTTTCGTAACAGGCGTGGCACAGCCCTCTGACGTTAATGGGCGAATGCCTACTCTGTGGGAGTTC
>JAIVGV010000005.1 GCA_020201365.1 Acidobacteriota bacterium | reverse complement strand
CCGTGACGAGCGACGCGGTCTCCGTCATGCCGTAGCCCTGCACGACCGCGTAGCCGAGGCGACGCCAAAACGTCTCGGTCTCCGCGGCGAGCGTCGCGCCGCCGACGACGAACGCCCAGAACTTCCAGCCCAAACGCCGGTGCACGTCGCGAAACTCCCACCAGCGCCGCGCCGTGCTCCACCTTCGCGCGTCCTCGAGCTTGCGGCGAAATTTTGTGATGCGACCGCGCGACTCCTGCTCGCGCTCGATCATCTCGCGCAGCGTGTCGAGCAGTCGCGGCACGGCGACGACGACCGAGACGCGATTGCGCTTCACGGTCTCGACGATCTCCGTAGGCTTCAGCGAGTTTGGGAAGAAGACTTCGCCGCCGATGACCTGCGGGACGAAGACTCCCATGAACTGACCGAAGACGTGGCTCAGCGGCACGAGGCTTAAGAACCTGATCGGGTGGAAGAGCGTCTCCCACTTGAGATACTTCCGCGCGCCCCGCTCGATGGGCGCGAGGCTCGCGAGCAGGTTGCGGTGCGTGAGGACGACGCCTTTAGGCTCGGCGGTCGTGCCCGACGTGTAGATGATCTCGGCGATGTCGTCAGCGCTAATCGCTTCGGCTTCGTAAACAGTCGCGGGGTGGCGCGAGATCGCGCGGCTCAGGTCTGACAGTCGCAGCGAGGGCACGCGGCGCGCGAGTTCGTCGGCTTCAACGTCGCCGTAGAGCAGCAGCTTCGCGTTGACCTGCGACTCGACCCGCGCGGCGAAGTCGGGCGCGCTCGCCGCGTCGAGCGGGACGACGATTGCGCCGCGCAAGCAGCAGCCGAAGAAGGCCGCGACCCACTCGGCGCTGTCATCAGCCCACACGATCACGCGGTCGCCGCGACAGACGGCGCGCGCCTCAAGCTCGCGCGCCGTCCGGTAAGACGAGGCGGCGAGCCGCGCGTAAGACCAGCGGACGGTGCGGACGCCGCGGCGGTAGGCGAGCGCCGTCTCGTCGCCGCGCGCCGCGCAGTCCGCGAGGAGGCTGGTGATCGTCTGTCGCTGCGTCGTCATCGTGCGCCCGGAATCCCGCGCCACAATATTGAGCGGCGGCGGCGCGGGCGCGCAAGCCGCCTGTGACGCTTTTTCGAGTGTGCGCGTCAGCGCGCGAGGGGCGGTCGGTGAGAGGGCTCGCCAGCGCGGGGGTTGACTTGCGGCGCGCGTTGTCTTAAAAGATACGCGCTGGCCCCTGTTCTCGTTAGTTGATATCGTAACTCTCCCCGAGTCCTTGTCAGTTTTTTGCGCCGCCTGCGAACGCGCGCCGCGACCAGTTCGTGGCTCGCGCGTCTCGCCGAGCATTGCGTTCCCCTTTAACGTGACCTCGCACTGGAGGTGAGGGGAGCGGTCTAGATGATCACGCAAGAGGACTTTGACAAGTTCGTCCGGAGCTATAACACCGACTACCTGTACCTGCTGACGCGCGCCAGCTCCGGCAGTTACGACTGTCTGATCACGTCTTTCTCAGTCCTGAAAGACCTCTACGACGTGATCAACAAGCTGCACGACACCACGCACCTTGAGTTCCGCGTCGTCCCGCACCCTTTGACGTTCCGGGGCAGCGACGCCTTCCTGAACGGTCTCGGCTTCCGTGAAGAGCAGGTGCGTCTGATCTACGGCTTCCTCGAGCACGTCAAGCAGACGCAGGGCAAAGAGTTCGAAGAGTGCATCGAACAGGGCGTGCCGTTCAAGTGCGCCGTCGCCGGTTACGAGCATGGCTCAACCTGACATCGCCGACCTGATCGAGCGCAGCGCCGAAGAGCTGCTGCGGCTCTGGGTCGAAGCTGTGCGGGCTGACAACGGAATCACATCCGACGGCGATCTTTCCGAAGGCGGGCTCATAGACCACGTCCCCGCCGTCATCGAAGAAATCTGCGAGGTGCTGCGCGCGGGCGACGTGCCGCGCGTCAACAACACGCGCGAGTCGCGCGTCCACGCCTACACGCGCTTCCGCCAGGGCTACCGCGCCCGCGATCTCATACGCGAGTCGTCTCACCTGCGGCTCATCCTGCTCGAACACGTCAAGTGCAAGCTCCGCTTCCGCGCGAGCGTGGAAAGCCTCGGCGCGTACCACGAGGCGTCGCGCACGATCAACCTCTACATAGACGAAGAGATGCGCTACGCCGTCTCGATCTACACCGAAGAGTTCAAGCCCGTGTGAACTAACCTCCCGCCGATCCTGAAGCGCCCGACGCCTAAGCCGCCGAAGCCCGCCCGGAAACTACGCGCGAGCATTTTCGTAAACAGACCTGAGGGAGGAAACCGCGCCGCCGTCATGGATGAGCTGCTGAATAAGTCTGTCGAGACGGAGATCGCCGCCGCGGAGCGCGCGACCGACGGCGCGACCGCGGGCGAGCAGCCCGTCGGCGCGTGGGCGACGCTGCGCGCGGCTTTCGTCGGCTCCGTGCATCAGGACTTCACGCGCGGCTCAATCGGGCGCGCCATCTTCCTGCTCGCCGTGCCGATGGTCTTGGAGACGCTGATGGAGTCGCTCTTCGGCGTCGTCAACGCCTTCTGGGTCTCGCGGCTCGGTCAGGACTCGCTCGCCACGGTCGGACTCACAGAGTCCATGCTCACGATCATCTTCGCCGTCTGCATCGGGCTCGGCATGGGCACGACCGCGATGATCGCGCGGCGCATCGGCGAGGGCCGGCGCGAGGCTGCGGGCGACGCGGCGGCGCAGGCGATCATACTCGGCGTCGCGACCTCGCTCGTCATCGGCGCGTTCGGCTTCACGTTCGCGCCCGCCCTGCTGCGACTGATGGGCGCGTCGCCTTCGGTCGTCGCCGTCGGCGCGGGCTACCCGCGCATCATCTACGGCGCGAACATCTGCATCGTCCTGCTCTTCCTCAACAACGCCGTCTTCCGCGGCTCGGGCGACGCCTCCATCGCGATGCGTGCGCTGTGGCTCGGAAACGCCATCAACCTCGTCCTCGACCCTTGCTTCATCTTCGGCTTGGCTTTCTTCCCGCGACTCGGCGTCACCGGCTCGGCAATCGCCACGACCATCGGGCGCGGCACGGCGGTCGTCTTTCAGATTTGGGTGCTGACGACGGGACGCTCGCGCGTGCGCGTGCACCTCGCGCAACTGCGACCGCAGCTCGATCTCACGCTGCGTCTCGTGCGCGTCTCGCTCGGCGGGATGTTCCAGTTCCTGATCGCGACCGCGAGCTGGGTCGTCATCGTCCGCCTCGTCTCCGCGTTCGGCAGCGCGGCGGTCGCCGGCTACACGGTCGCCTTGCGGATCATCGTCGTCGCGATCCTGCCGTCGTGGGGCATGTCGAACGCGGCGGCGACGCTGGTGGGGCAGAACCTCGGCGCCGGCCAGCCGGAGCGCGCGGAGAAGTCCGTCTGGAAGACCGGCTTCGTCAACATGCTCTTCCTCGCGGGCGTGACGCTTCTGTTCCTGCTCTTCGCCGAACGACTGGTGGGCGTCTTCACAAGCGATCCGGCAATCGTGCCTTACGCCGTTGACTGCCTGCGCTTCATCTCCTACGGCTATGTCTTCTACGCCTGGGGCATGGTCGTCGCCGGCTCCTTTAACGGCGCGGGCGACACCTACACGCCGACCTTGATCAACCTCGTCTGCTTCTGGCTCTTCCAGATACCGCTCGCCTACCTGCTCGCCCGCCACACCGCACTCGGCGCGCGCGGCATCTTCCTCGCCATTATGATCTCGGAATCGGTGCTCGCCGTCGTCTGCATCCTCGTCTTCCGGCGCGGGCACTGGAAGACAAAGAGGGTCTGACGCGGAAGACTCAACTTGTTGCCGCCACGCAGAGACTTGCGGCTAACCATCCGGAGCGACGGCGACGTGCGCCAAACGATCTTGACGGCACGACGAGAAGCCGACTAGATTGCGCGCCGCGCCGTTCGTCGGAATTCGCTAACTTACTTTCGGTATCGAGAGGAGAATCGTATGAGTAACACACCGGCGAGTCGCGCGGTCGGCGCGTGCCTCGGCTTCGCTTTCATCGCCGTCTCTTTCGCCGCCTGCCATCCGAACGGCGGCGGGGGAGGTCAGTCGTCGAGCGGCGCGCCCTACGTCTGGGTCTGCACGCCCGCGCAATTCCCGAATTCGGCGAGCACGACGCGCGCAGACCTCTACGTCTTCAACGCGGGCGCGGCGACCGCCAACGTCTCGGTCAACATCTTGGACAAGGACGGCAACAACCTCGCGGGCGTGACCATCCCCGGCACGAACCCCGCGCAGAACTATCCGGGTCAGACGGGCAACGCCACGACGCCGCTCCCGCCCGCGCACACGATGAACGTGACGTGGACGCTGCCCGCGATCTTCCAGAGCGACGCGAACGCTTCGGCGAGCGTGCGCGTCACCTCCGATCAGCCCGTCGCCGTGGGGAGCGACTTCGAGTTCAGCGGCTTCCACACGCTGCCTTGCAGCTACGTGCCGCGCTAGCCGCGACGGAGACGATCTTCCACGCCGCGCTCGATCCGCGACTGCCAACTACCAGACCGCACCCGGCGCAAACAACTGGACGGGCTGGTCGCCGCCGGGCTGGCTGTACGCGCCGCGCTGCTACGAGCTGACCGCCGCCGCGCAGAACAACGGTCACGCGCAGGTCTGGGCGATCACGCTCCGCCACAGGCTGACGAGCATCATCCAGAAGGACGCGACCTACTGGGAGGACTCGTGGTCGGATCACGACCAAGGCGCCTACACCACGCCGCCGACGCCGACCAAGAAGAAATAGCCGCCCAACGCCCGGCATCACCCGCGCCCCTTAGCAACGTACATGAGGGATATGCCGAAGGGGCGTCGGGCGCATGCCGTTGTCAGGCGCGCGCTACTGCATCAAGGCGCAGACATACCTTTCCCGCGAGTGGGATAACTTTCCCCTGACGCGGAATCCTACGTCCACGAACACTTTCTTTATTAAGGCTACGCCGGGGGCGTTAAATCTAAAGCCTCAACAATCCGCTTGAAGGGGATGTGCGCCGACTCGTTCACCTCACGAACGAGGTCTGCGTTATCCGCCTCGAACAGGCACATGCAGTGGGCCTCGCCCGGCACGAAGGTGGTGCGGATATAGCGCACGTTCTTGCCTTCGGAGGTAAATTGCTGCCCGGTCTCAATGGCGGCCTTCTGGGCGGCGGCGAGCTGATCCATCGTCACACCAGGGAGTTCACGCTCTACCATGTAAACGGCCATGTCGATTCTCCTCTTGGCTCAGGGATTTTATAGAACTTGGGTGTATGCGAAGGCTTCTATGCTAATTAACGCCCCTAGTCAATGGCTCGCGGGCACGTGCGCTCAATATCGCCCCCGCCATCGAAGCGCCTAACGCCCGGCATCACCCGCCGCCACGAACCTCTAAAGGTAGATGACAAGTATGTGTCGGCGGCCGGGTGCATGCCGCCGTCCGGCGTGTCTTTATTTTCACCACGCCCAACTTCGCCAGCCGTCAAATTTCGTTTTCAACGAGGTTCCCGCGCACTTTCTACGAAGCGATCAGGGTCAATCATTTTTTGGTTTGTAACTCAAAACAGTTTTGCCGCCGGAATAGAGCTTTGATTGGATGGGTGAAAATTTCTGTATTCTGTCGAGCGAATCAAAAATAGTCATACCGTTACCGATAGCTGTTGGATTTACAATAAGATGATACTCGTCAATCAGCCCTTCTCTTATTAGTGATGAAACAAAACCTGCACCGCCAACGACGATAATGTCTTTACCATTCTGTTTTTTTAAGCTGGCAATCTCTTCTGCAAGATCTCCTTTTGCCAAAGTGGTGTTCTTCCAGGTTGATCTGTCAAGTGTCTTGGTGAAAACAACTTTTGGAGTATCAACTATTTTTTTTGCAAACGGAGTATCAGGATTCTTTTCCACTGCATTCTCCCAATGCTTTATAAAGCCGTCCGCCAATTTTCTGCCAAGCAAAATGGTGTCTGAAGAATCAAATTGAGAATTGATAAACTGCAAAAACTCGTCATCAGGATTCCAGGTCATCCAGTCATTTTCTCCATTCGGTCCGGCAACATATCCGTTGATGGTCATTTGCATTGATAATTTTACTTTTCTCATTTTCGTGTTTTCCTTTCTCGCGAATTTTTCTCGCCTTTGCTAACTTGCCGACACGAAAGGCCGAACCACTGATTATCCGACTGCTGGTCGGGTAATACGCCCTATCGTCGCATTCTCACGCCCGCAGTCGGATAATGCTACTTTCACCGACGTTGCATTGTTCACCAAATCGCCGACGTCGGCGGTCTTTCCTACCTCCCGGACGCGAACGCCTTGACCAGCTCGTAGAGAAACTCCTGCGCCTCGTAGAGCGCCTTGATCTGGATGCGCTCGTCGCGACCGTGCGCGCGGTTGTCTTCGATGTCGCCGAAGATGCCGGAGACTCCGTACATCCGCACGCCCGCCTGACGGAAATACAGACTGTCGGTGGCGCCCGTGCCCATCAGCGGGACGACCGGGACGCCGTGCCACATCATCTCCGTGACGCGCTCGACGGGATGCATCACGTCCGAGGTCAGGGGCGACGGCGGGCTCGGCTTGAAGTCGCCGACGGGCGTGATCTTCACCTTCGGATCGTTAATCGCGCGCACCAGCGCGGCTTCCGTGTCGGTCGCGTTCTCCTGCGGCAGTATCCGGCAGTTGACGAGGGCGCGCGCAACCTGTGGCAGCGCGTTGTCGGCGTGACCGCCTTCGAGCCTCGTCGCGACGCAGGTCGTGCGCATGAGCGCGTTGTAGTAGGGCGTCTCCGAGAGGCGCGCGACCGCCGCCGGGTCGGGCGGGTTATTCGCGACCGCCTTCATGTCCGCCGCGAGCTGCCCCGTCTCGATCTTCGACATGCGCTCGAAGTAGGCGCGCGTCGTCTCGTTGAGGTTGAAAGGGAACTCGTGCCCGCCGACGCGCAAGAGCGCGGCGGCGAGCTGGTAGATGGCGTTGTCCTTGCGCGGCTGCGACGAGTGCCCGCCCGGATTCGTCACCTCGAGACGGAAGCTCTGATAGACCTTCTCGCTCGACTGCACTCCGTTCAGCAGCTTCCGCCCGCGCTTCGACTGACCGCCCGCGCCCTCGTTGATGCCGAACTCGGCGTCAACCAATTCGCGGTGGTTCTTGATCAAAAACGACGCGCCGTTGTAGTCGCCGCCCTCCTCGTCGGCGGTGAGCGCGAGGATGATGTCGCGCTCCGGCTTGATCCCTTCGGTCTTCATCCGAATCATGTTCGTGACGAAGATCGCCGCCATCGCCTTGTCGTCGGTCGTGCCGCGCCCGTAGAGGTAGCCGTCCTGTTCGGTGAGCTTGAACGGATCGGTTGACCAATCATCGCGCCGCGCCTCGACGACATCAATGTGCGCGAGCAGCAGCACGGGCTTCTTCGCGCCCGTCCCGCGCAGGCGCGCGACGAGGTTGCCCTTCTTCGCGTTGCCCTCGGGCACGAGCACCTGCACGTCCTCGGCGGGGAAGCCCGCCGCGCGAAGCCGCGCCGCCATCGCCTGCGCCGCGCGCGTGCAGTCGCCGACCGAATCAGTCGTGTTGATCTCGACGAGCTCCTTGTAGATGTCGCGCAGCAGCATCTTGTGGGGCTCGTCCGTCGCCGCTTGCGCGCGTGCGTTGCGCGCGTGCGCGGCGAAGTTGAAGACGAGCACGGCGGCGACAAGCGCGCGCGCGAAAAGGGCGCGAGGGTATGTGAGTTGGGGCATTACCGATCTTCCTCCGAAACCCGCTAACCGTCTTGCTCAGGGGTGCGCCGTGTCTTCGTCGTCGTCCGCGGCGCCCTCGCCGGACGTGCCGCCTTCGCCGCTCGCGTCAATCGGCTTGCCGGGTATGAGCTGCGGCGCGTTGAAGCGGCGCAAGGTTTCGTTCATCTGCGGGACGGTCTGCGTGATGAAGCGGTTTACTTCGTCGAGCTTCTGTTTGAACTCGGTCTGCAACTCGCCGTAGTAGGTCTCCTGCGACCGAGTGGGCGCGGCGTTCGCGCCGTCAATCGTGAAGAAGAGCCCGCCGAGGCGATCAATCAACTGCGTGCGCCCGGAGAAGCCGAAGCCGCCTTCGGGTCGCGCGAGCTTGCCGGAGAGATCGTCAACCTGCTTCTTGAACGCCGCCATCTTGTCGGCGAAGTCCTTGGGCGGCTCGGGCTCGCGATCCTTGACGGTGCGCTCGATGAAGTCGAGCTGCGCCTTGACGCTGTCGAGCGCGCGCAAGGCGTTGTTGGTCGCCGACTGCATGTCGCGCAGAGAGAGCGACATCTCTTGCAGCTTGAGTAAGTCGGCGGTCGAACTGTTAACGGTCGGATCGAGTCTCACTTCGACGTTCTGCTGCACGGTCTTCGCGCCGACGGTGAGCTTGACGGTGTAGGTGCCTGGGACGACCGCCGGTCCGCGCGGCGCGCCGAAGAAGTTCGGCTCCTCGTCGTTCGGCGGGCGGCGCACTTTCGGTCCGCCGAAGCGCAAGTCCCACACGACGCGGTTCAAGCCCTGCTCCTTCGCGGGGCGGGCGATGTCCGTGACGAGACGCCCACGAGAGTCGAAGACCTGCAGCTTGACGGTCGCCTTCTCATCCGGCTTCGACTTCAAATAGTAAGTGATGAGCGCGCCGTAGGGCGGGTTCTGCCCCGTGAACTGTTTGTCGCCGATGCCGTAGCGCGTCATCATCCGCGAGTAGCGCAGCGCCGGGCGGACGGGGAAGAGGTGCACGTCCTCTGTGCGGAGTTGTGGCGTCATCTGCTGGATCGGCGTCGCGTCGTCGAAGACCATGAGGCTGCGCCCGTGCGTCGCGATGATCAGATCGTTGTCGCGCGGGTGGATTTTGATGTCGCGGACGGCGACCGTGGGGAGGTTCTTCAGACGGAGCGGAATCCAGTCGTGCCCGCCCGTGTAGCTGGCGAAGATGCCGAGTTCCGTGCCCGCGTAGATGAGATTCGGGTTCTTCGGGTCTTCGCGGACGACGTGGACGTAGGCGTGATCCGGGAGATCGCCGCTGATGTTGCGCCAGGTCTTGCCGCCGTCCGTTGACTGATAGACGTAGGGTCTAAAGTCGTCGAGCATGTGTCGGTCGAACGTGGCATAGACGAGGTTCGGATCGGTCGCCGAAGGCTCGACGTGCGTGACCTCCGCGAACGGTTTGAGATCGGGCACGTTCTTCGTCAGGTTACGCCACGACTTTCCGCCGTCGGTCGTCACTTGCAGGTTGCCGTCGTCGGTTCCGACCCAGATCGTGTTCGCGTCGAGCGGCGACTCGGCGATGCTGATGATCGTCGTGTTGTACTCCGCGCCCGTGTTCTCAAACGCCACGGGTCCGCCCGCCTCGCCCTGCTTCGTCTTGTCGTTCGTCGTCAGGTCTGGGCTGATCGGATTCCACGTCCTGCCGAAGTCGGTTGACTTGAAGAGGACGTTGCCGCCGAGATATACGGTGTTCTTGTCGTGCGGCGAAGGCAGCAGCGGCGCGTTCCAGTTGAAGCGGTAGGGCAACTCCCCGGCGGGTCCGCCCTCGCCCGCGCGTTCCGATGGGATGACCTCCTGCTGCTCGCGGTTCTTCATGTCGGTGCGGACGACGTTGCCGCCCTGCGACTCCGACAGGTAGAGATCGGGATCGTCCGGGTGGTTGAACATCCAGAAGCCGTCGCCGAAGGAGACCATGCGCCAGTCGTCGTTGAGGATGCCGGAAGGCTCGCGCGTCGCGCTCGGTCCCGTCCAGGAGCCGTTGTCTTGCAACCCGCCCATCACGTAGTAGAACGGCGCGCGGTTGTCTGCGAAGACTTCGTAGAACTGACCGATGGCGAGGTTATAAACCGCCTCCCATGTGTCGCCGCCGTCGCGCGAGAAGGCGATGCCGCCGTCCTCGCCGATCCAGATGCGTCGCGGGTCTTTCGCGTCAATCCAGAAGGCGTGGTTGTCGACGTGCGTGCGCCCCGTGATCGCGCGCCACGTGCGCCCGCCGTCAATCGAGGCGAACAAGGTCGAGGCGACGGCATAGACGTGGTTCTCGTTCGTCGGATCAACCCTCACGTGCGTGTAGTAGAACCCGCGCGAGACGATTGACGCCTGATCGGAGACGCGCGTCCACGTCTCGCCCTTGTCGTTCGAGCGATAGAGCTTGCCCTCCTTCGCCTCCGTGATCGCGTACACGACGTTCGGGTTCGACTGCGCGACGGCGAGGCCGATGCGCCCCATCACCTTCGGTAAGCCGTTCGTCATCTTCGTCCACGTGCGCCCGCCGTCGGTCGAGCGGAAGACGCCGCCCTTGTCATCGCCGCTCTTGTGCGTCCACGGCTTGCGCTCGAACAACCACATCGCGGCGTAGATGATGTTCGGGTTCTGCGGATCGATGTCCATGTCGGCGACGCCGTGCTGGTTGTCTATGTACAAGGTCTTGCGCCAGGTGCGCCCGCCGTCGGTCGTCATAAAGACGCCGCGCTCCTCGTTCGGACCGAAGGCGTGACCGAGCGCGCCGACGTAAACCGTGTTCGGATCGCGCGGGCTCACGAGAATCTTCGAGACGCGCTCCGTGTCGCGCAAGCCGACGTTCTGCCATGTCTTGCCGCCGTCGGTTGACTTATAGACGCCGTCGCCGAACGAGATGGAATTCCTCACCGCCGACTCGCCCGTGCCGACCCACGCGACATCAGGATTTCCCGGCTCGAGCGCCATCGCGCCGACCGAGATCGTGTTCTCGTGATCGAAGATCGGTCGCCACGTGATGCCGCCGTTCGTCGTCTTAAAAATCCCGCCGCTCGCCGTGCCGACGTAAACGATGTTCGGGTTGCCGGCGACGCCCTGAATGTCGGCGATGCGCCCGCCCATGTTAGCGGGACCGATGCTGCGCCATTCGAGGCTCGAAAAAGTCTTCTCCTCGTCGGAGACGCGGCGCTGCGGGACGGTCTGCGGCGTCGCGGTCGGCGAAGCCGAGGGCGACAACTCTTGAGCTCTCACGGCGGACGGAAGAGAGATGAAGGCGACGAACAGAGCCGTGCGCGCGCACGCCCGGAGCAGCTTGTGGGACATTTCGACTCCTGAAAGGTTGAACTCGGACGAAAGCTCTTGGGATGCGCGAAGCATAATCCAAACCCCGCGCCCGCGTCTATACGCACGCACGACGACAAAGGTTACACGGTGACCCTCGCGACGCGAGCCTCCCGCCGCGACGGGGGCTGGCTGACTTAGGCGTTGACAACTCGCCCGCGAACACAGATAACACTCCGCGTGAGCCGCACACGCCGACCGACGCGCCGCGCACGTCGCACGTTCGCCGTCGCTTCCTTCACGCTTCTCCTGCTTCTCGCCTGCGCCGCAGCTCTCATCGTTTACTTGCGCTGGCGCGAGCGACCCCCGCCTACCGTGGCGGGCTTCCGCGCGCGCGTCTCGACAGTCGCGGGCGACGGCGCGCCGGGCGTGCGCGACGACGCGAACGCTTCGCGGGCGCGCTTCGCCGATCCCTTCGGCGTCGCGGTTGACGCTCAAGGCAACGTCTTCGTCTCCGACGGCGGCGCGAGCAACCGCATCCGAATGGTCACGCCGCAGGGCGCGGTCAGCACGGTCGCGGGCGGGGAAGAGAATTTCGACGACGGCGCGGGCGCTTCCGCCGCATTCAACACGCCTTCGGGGCTCGCGCTCGACGCCGACGGAAACCTCTACGTCGCCGACACTGGCAACAACCGGATCAGAAAAGTCGCCCGCGACGGCGCTGTGACGACCGTCGCGGGCGATGGCGCGGCGGGCTTTCGCGACGGACGCGCCGCCGAAGCCGAGTTCGACGCGCCCGTCGGCGTTGCGGTTGATAAGAGCGGCAACGTCTTCGTCGCGGACACCTACAACGACCGCATCCGCGTCGTCTCGACGCAAGGCGACGTGAAGACTCTCGCGGGCGGCAACGCTCCCGGCTACGCCGACGGCGACGCTTCTTCCGCGCGCCTCGACACGCCGACGGGGATCGCCGTCGCCGCGAACGGCGATCTCTTCGTCGCCGACACTGGCAATAACCGCTTACGCAAGATCGCGCCGACAGGTCAAGTTTCAACTCTCAACCTTCGCGCGCCCGACGGGACTCCCGTCGAACTGTTCACGCTCGTCGGACTCGCCGTCACGCACGACGGTTTTCTCTACGTCACCGAGCAGAACCGCGGGCGCGTCTGGCAGATCGCGCCCGACGCGACGGCGCGCCTCGTCGCGGGCGCGGGCGCCGGCTTCGCCGACGGCGCCGGGCAGACGACCTCGCGCTTCGATCAGCCCGCCGGAGTCGCCGTTGATCGCGCGGGCTCACTCTACGTCGCCGACGCCGCGAATTATCTCGTCCGCAAGATCGTAAACTCGGGCGAACAGAATGGCGGCGCGAATGACGGCGCGGGGTCGCCGACGGATCAAATGCTGCCGCGGCTCGACGCGGCGACGCTCGGCATCGCGAGCCTGCCCTACCCGCTCGATCCGCAGCGCGGTCGTCACGAGGTCATCGCCACAATCGGCGAGGTGCGAGGCGGCAGCGACCCTGCGGAGCAGCGCGATCACCTGCACGCAGGAATTGACATCGGCGCAGCGAACGGCGCGACGGTGCGTGCGGTCTTTGACGAGAAGGTCGCGGGCGTCGTCTCAAGCTGGAACTTCGGCAGCAGGAACGAGGGCTTGCGCGTCGGCGTCTTCACCTACTACCACCTGCGCGTCGGGCGCGACGTGAACGACAAGACGTTCGACGATCCGCGCTTCAAGTTCGACCCCGACGATCAAGGCAAGCCCGCGCGCGTGCGCGTCCGTCGCGGCGCGCGCTTCCGCGAGGGCGACGCGCTCGGCACGGTGAACACGATGTATCACGTCCACTTGAACTTCGGTCCGCCCAATGATGAGATCAACCCGCTCGCGCTCCCGCTCGTCAACTTTTCGGACTCGCGCGCGCCGCAGATCGAGCCCGGCGGCATTCAGCTCTTCGACGCGGGCGGCAACGAGTTGAAGGAGAAACGCGGCGGTCGCCTCGTCGTGCGCGGCGCGGTGCGCGTCGTCGTCGGCGCCTACGATCAGGTGGACGGCAACGCCGCGCGCCGCCGCCTCGGGCTCTACAAGCTCGGCTTCCAAGTCCTGCGCGCAGACGGCGCGCCTGCGCCCGGCTTTGAAGAGCCGCGCACGCAGATCGAGTTCGACCGCCTGCCCTCGGAGCGCGACGCCGTGAAGATCGCCTACGCGGACAAGAGCGGCATCACGGTTTACGGCAACGAGGAGACGACGTTTCTTTACGAGCTGTCGAACACGCTCATGCACGGTCGCGCCGCCGCGCACCCGTGGGACACTTCGGAGCTGCCCGCGGGAGACTACACGCTGCGCGTCTTCGCGTCGGACTTCAGCGGCAACACGGCGACGGCGAACCGAGACGTTTTGATCACGGTCGAGCGTTGAGCGCCGCCGGGCGTCGCGCGCGTGGGATTTCCGCGCGAGAAATATTTTGAGCGGCAAGCGGTACTTGAATTATCCTTGCGGACGCCGCAAATGATCTCGAACATCAGCCTGCTGACACCGAAACGAATCTTGCGTGAGTCGAGTGCGACAGCGCGGGCGTTGCGCTCGCTCGCGCTGTCGCTTATCGCGCTCGTCGCCGCGTCGTGCGGCTCGCGGACGCGGGAGGCGACTCCTTCGGCGACGCCTTCGGTCACGCCGCTCCCCGTCGCGGAGCTGCTGCGGCGCGCCGACGAGCAGTACGCGGCGCGCGCAGACCTCGGACAGGTGCGCGAGGGGCTGAAGACGATCCGGCGCATCCGCGCGGTCGAGTTCGACAACTACGAGGCGGCTTGGCGCGCGGCGCGGCTCGACTACACGCTCGGCGACCGCAGCGACGACGACAGGGAGCGCGAACAGGCTTTCACCGACGGCATGGAGTCGGGCGAGACGGCGACGCGCGTCGAGCCGAATCGCGCCGAGGGTCACTTCTGGCTCGGCGCGAACTACGGCGGTTACGCCGAGTTCAAGGGCGTGCTCTACGGCATCACCTACACCGTCAAGCTGCGGCGCGAGATGGAGGCGGTCATCAAGATCGATCCGAGCTTCGAGGCTGGGAGCGCGTACCTCGGGCTCGGGCAGTTGGATCGCGAGCTGCCGGAAATGCTCGGCGGCGATCCGCAACGGGCGGTCAAGACGCTTGAGGACGGGCTGAAGTACGGTGAGAACAACGCGCTGCTGCGCCTCGAACTCGCGCAAGCCTACCTCGCCACGAAGCGCAAGGACGACGCGCGGCGCGAGCTGACGTGGGTCGTCAACTCGAAGCCCGATCCGAACCACCTGCCCGAACACGAGGAAGCCGTGAAGACCGCGCGCGAGCTGCTCGCCAAGAATTTCTGACGCGGCGTCGGCTCGCGATTCACACACCCCTGTGACGACGCGCACGGATCACACGGATCACACGACGGACGCAGCCGGGGCACGCGAAGAATCGTCGGCGCGCTGGCGCGCGCTCGCGCTGCTCGCGTGCGCGGAGCTGCTCGGAATGTCGCTGTGGTTCTCGGCGTCGGCGGTGACGCCTGCGCTGCGCGTCGAGTGGACGCTGTCGGAGACGGCTGCGAGCTGGCTGACGCTCGCCGTGCAGCTCGGCTTCGTCGTCGGCACGCTCTTCTCCGCGCTCCTGAACCTGCCGGACGTGCTGAGCGCGCGGCGTCTGTTCGCCGTCTCCGCGTTCTTAGGCGCGCTCGCCAACGCCGCCTTCGCGCTCTACGCGCACTCGTTCGCGCTCGGCGTCTCGCTCAGGTTCCTGACGGGCGCGTTCCTCGCGGGCGTCTATCCGCCGGGCATGAAGATCATGGCGACGTGGTTCCGCCGCGGTCGCGGCATGGCGCTCGGCGTGCTCGTCGGCGCCCTGACGCTCGGCAAGGCGTCGCCGTATCTGGTTAACGCGGTCGGAAGCAACGACTGGCGCGCGAACGTCCTGTTCGTCTCCGCGCTCGCCGTCGTCGGCGGTTTGATCATCCTGATCTTCGTCGGCGACGGACCGCACGCGCTGCCGCCCGCCGAGTTCGACTTCGCGCGAGCCCGGCAGGTCTTTCGCAACCGCGGCGTGCGGCTCGCGAACTTCGGCTACTTCGGGCACATGTGGGAGCTTTACGCGATGTGGACGTGGGCTCCGGCGATGCTGCGCGCGAGCTTCGCGGCGCGCGGCGAGCCCGCGGCACTCGCCGAGACCGGATCGTTTCTCGTCATCGGGGCGGGCGCTGCGGGTTGCGCCGCGGCGGGGCTCTTGGCTGATCGCGTCGGGCGCACGCTCGTCACGTCCTGGGCGATGGCGGCGAGCGGCGCGTGCTGCCTCGTCGTCGGCTTTCTGTTCGGCGCGAGCCCAGCCGTGCTGCTCGCGCTGATGATCGTCTGGGGCGCGACGGTCGTCGCGGACTCGGCGCAGTTCTCCGGCTGCGTGACGGAGCTGGGCGATCCGAAATACCTCGGCACGGCGCTCACCATCCAGACGTGCCTCGGCTTTCTGCTCACGCTCGGCTCGATTCATCTCGTCCCCGTGCTCGTCGCGCGCGTCGGCTGGCGCTACGCCTTCGCCGCGCTCGCGCCGGGTCCCGCCTTCGGCATCTACTCGATGCTGCGCCTGCGCGCGCTCCCCGAAGCCCGCAAGATCGCGCACGGTCGCCGCTGATTTATCGTCGGGCGGCGGCGTACAAACGCGAAGACGCGCGCATCAAACCCTTTCGTGGCGGCGATTTTGCGGCGGGCGTGCGGCGTTGACACCCGGCGCGCGCCGAAACTATAGTAGCCTCACTCGCAACAGATGACGCGGTAGGTAAAGTGATCCGAGAGCCTCGGACAATCTTGAGACTTCGACGAGCGCCCCGCGCGCGCGCGTTGTCGTGTCTGCTGCTCGTCCTCGTCGTCCTCGGCACGACGGTTGACGCCGTACACAGCCACGACCTCACCGCGCAGGGACAGGCGTCTCTCTCGCCCATTTCCTCAGTCTCCGTCAGCGCAGCCGAGCGGTCAGACGGCTCGACGCGCGATCCGCTCCGGAGCAAAGACTGCCCCGTCTGCCAGCTTCACAAGCAGCTCGGAAACGCATTGCTCTACCAGCCGGTCTTCACGCCCGCGCCGCCGACCGAATTCGTACCCCAGCCCGAAACGACCGTCACACTCCTCTCCGCGAGCGTCACGCCCCGTCGCGGTCGCGCGCCCCCGCCAGACCCTCTGTCGTAACTTGCGCCTTCGCCGCCGCGCCGCGTCACCGCACTCGCGGCGGGCAACCGCAAACAACTCTCTAACTGCTCGCTCGTGCATCTGCCTCGCGCCCCGTCCGCCAACGGCGGGCGGTCGAGGATGATTAGACGCACGCTGCTCGCGTCAGTCGAGAGCCACGCAGATGAGGTCAAGCAGTCATGATTGATGGAAGAATTACTAAAGTCGCGTTCCGTCTCGCGCTCGCGCTTATCGCGCTCTCCGTCTTTTGTCTCGTGTCCTACGCGCAGTCGCTCGGCACGGCGGGCACGGTGACGGGCGTCGTCACCGATCCGAACGGCGCGGTCGTGCCCGGAGCCGGCGTCAAGATCGAAAACCCCGTCACACACTTCTCGCGCACGGCGACGACGGACGCGCAGGGCGCATTCCGCTTCGACGGCGTGCCGTTTCAGGAGTACCAGCTCTCCGTCACAGCCAACGGCTTCAACGCCGCGCAGCAGGTCGTCTCGGTGCGCACGGCTGTGCCAATCGAGGTGAAGCTCGCGCTCACAGTCGGCGGGCTTACGTCGAATGAAGTCACCATCACCGACTCGCTCAACACCGTCGAGAACGTCCCGACGACGCACACGGACGTGAGCGACGCGATCATCGCGAAGCTGCCCGTCGCCACGCCCGGCTCGGGCTTAAGCGACGTGGTCTCGCAGTCTTCGCCCGCGGTCGTCGCCGGGGAGAACGGCTTCTTCCACCCGCTCGGCGATCACGCGCAGACCACTTTCTCGATTGACAACCAGCCCGTCTCCGATCAGCAGAGCAAGGCATTCTCGACCCAGCTCCCGCCCGAAGCCGTGCAGTCCTTGGAGATCATCAGCGGCGCGACGCCCGCCGAGTACGGCGACAAGACGAGCCTCGTCGTCAACGTCATCACCAAGTCCGGCTTGAACCAGCGCAAGCCGACGGGCGCGTTCAGTACGCTCTACGGCACGTTCGGCGACACGAAAGAGAGCGCGTCCGTCGCCTACGGCGGAAGCCGCGTCGGCAACTTCGTCTCCTTCAACTTCGAGCGCTCGGGGCGCTTCCTCGACCCGCCGGAGTTCACGGTGATGCACGACCGCGGCACGTCAGCCAACGTCTTCGACCGCGTGGACTACAGCCCGAACGCGAAGGACTCTTTCCACGTCAACCTCTTCGCCGCGCGCAACTTCTTCGAGCAGCCCAACACCTTCGAGCAGCAGGCGCTCGGTCAAGATCAGCGTCAGCTCGTGCGCTCGTTGAACGTCGCGCCCGGCTACGTCCGCGTCTTCAGCCCGCACACGATCCTGACCGTCAACCCCTACTACCGACTCGATCAGGTCTGGTACTTCCCGAGCGCGAATCCTTTTGCGGATCAGTTCACCACGCTCAGCCAGCAGCGGCGGCTGACCAACGCGGGGCTGCGCGCCGACGTGGCTTACACGAAGGGCAGGCACAACGCGAAGTTCGGCGTGCAGCTCTCGCACACCTTCCTGACCGAGGCGTTCCAGTTCGGCATCACCGATCCGAACTTCAACGATCCGGCGAGCCCCGACTTCATCCCCGACCTGCTCCCCTTCGATCTCACGCGCGGCGGACGCCTCTTCGCCTTCAACGGTCACACGGACATCAAGCAGGAGGCTGCCTACGCGCAGGACGCGCTCAACCTCGGCGACTTCACGCTCAACTTCGGCTTGCGCTTCGACAACTACGCTGGCTTGAGCCACAGCAACGCCCTGCAGCCGCGCGTCGGCGCGTCGTACCACATCAAGCGCACTAACTCCGTGCTTCGCGCCTCCTACACGCGCAGCTTCGAGACGCCCTACAACGAGAACCTGATCCTGTCGAGCGCGACGGGCGCGGGCGGTTTAGTCAGCGGCTCTTTCGGCTCGGTCTCGAACGAGCCGCTCAAGCCCGGACGCCGCAACCAGTTCGACTTGGGAATCCAGCAGGGCTTCGGCAAGCTCGTCGTCTTCGACGTTGACTACTTCAACAAGCGCACCACGAACGCCTACGACTTCAACGTGCTCTTCAACACGCCGATCACTTTCCCGATTGCGTGGCACCTCTCGAAGATCGACGGCGTCGCCGCGCGCGTCAGCCTGAACAACTACCACGGGCTCACCGCGTCCGTGACCGGCGGGCACACGCGCGCGCGCTTCTTCCCGCCTGAGTCGGGCGGCTTGTTCTTCAACTCCGATCTGCCGACGGGCGTCTTCCGCATTGATCACGACGAGGTGTTCGAGCAGACGACCGACGTGCAGTACCAGTTCAACCGCTTCAAGCGGCTCGCGCCCTACGCGAACTTCACCTGGCGCTACGACAGCGGCGCGGTCGCCGGAGCCGTGCCCGACTTCGCCACGGCGCTCACCTTCACGCCCGACCAGCAGGCGCAGATCGGACTCTTCTGCGGCAACGTCTTCGCCACGCCGACGCAAGGGCTGACGCAGTGCGACTCCGCGACGCGCGGCGCGCTGCGCGTGCGCATCCCCGCGGAGGGCACGGCGAACGACGACACCAACCCGCCCCGCGTCGCCCCGCACCACCTCTTCGACTTCAGCGCGGGCACCGACAACCTGCTCCGCACGGAGAAGACGACGCGCGTCACGCTCCGCTTCTCCGTCATCAACCTGACGAACAAGAAGGCTCTCTACAACTTCCTCTCGACCTTTAGCGGCACGCACGTCGTCTCGCCGCGAGTCTTTCAAGGGCAGCTCGGCGTGACTTTCTAGCTCAGAACGGGCGGAAGCCCGACCGTGACGGAGGGCGTGCGTCAAAGGGTGAAGGCGGAAGGCGGAAGGATGAGAGCGTGATCACTCGGCTCGAATGATCATGCTTTCCGCCTTCCGCCTTCCTGCTTCCTACTTGCTCTCACGCCCTCCGTCACGGTCGGGCTTCCGCCGTCAGCGCCGTTTTACCAGCGGTGATACGCCGGGTGACCCGGCCTGACGGCGACGAACGTGCCGCGACAAGTCGCACAGACTTTGCCGTGCGCGGTGAGCGTCCCTTCGACGACCGCGCGGTCGTCCGTGGATTCGACGACGCGCGCCGCGAGCGAGACGGGCGCGTCGGTCGGCGTCGGGCGCAGGAGCTTGATCGAGTAGTCGGCGGTGACGGTGCAGGGCGGCGCGTCCGCGCCCGACTTCTTCATCAGGTAGTAGGCGGCAGTCCAGTTGCAGTGGCAGTCCAAGAGCGCGCCGATGATGCCGCCGTTGAGCATTCCGGGATAAGCCTCGTGCATCGTCGCGGGCTGCCACTCGCAGACGACCTCTTCGCCGCGCGGGAAGCTGCGTATGCGTAAGCCCTTCTCGTTCGCCGGCCCGCAGCCGAAGCAAGCCATGTTCGGCGCGTAACGCTCCTGCAGGCTCTGCTCATCCATCAAACTCACCGCCTCTAAAAATTTAGGATCAATCTTAGGAGAGTATAGCTTGAGGTGCGCTTTGGGTCGAAAGTGTTAAGATGTCTGCCTTCCGGTTACGTAGTTAGTTGGTTACGACGTGTGCAGGTCTCACCGCAGAGGCGCGGAGTTAACGCGGAGGATTCGCGGAGAGTGTGACTCTGCGCCGACTCCGCGTGATCTCTGCGCCTCTGCGGTGAGCAACAACGCGACCAGCACGCAATGTTGGATTTTGCTGCGGGGTAAATTTGAATGAGCACAGTTCCCAACAAAGTCATCTACTCGATGGTCGGCGTCTCCAAGTTCTACGACAAGCGACCCGTCCTCAAAGACATCTACCTCTCCTATTTCTACGGCGCGAAGATCGGCGTGCTCGGTCTGAACGGCTCCGGCAAGTCGTCGCTGTTGAAGATCATCGCGGGCGTGGACAAGGAGTTCGTCGGCGAGACGGTGCTCGCGCCGGGCTACACCGTCGGCTATCTCGAACAGGAGCCGCGGCTCGACGAGACGAAGACCGTGCGCG
>JAIVGV010000253.1 GCA_020201365.1 Acidobacteriota bacterium | reverse complement strand
GCACAAGGAGGAAGAACGGCGCGTTCGCTTGTGTGCGCCGTCGAGAAAGTTGCAGGCTCGCCCGCGCGAGCCTGTGGCTGCGGTTATTCAAATCTTGAACTGTCCTTTCCTTCGCGGCGTCGAGCGTCATTCCTTGCGCGTCGGGTGCGTGGGGAAGTGGTTGAGACCGAGGCGCGCGGCGGAGCGGTCGCTCAAGTCTATCATCGCCGCCGCGTTAATCGCCGCCGCGATGCAGATCGTCTCGCTGATCTCCTCTTTGGTCGCGCCGAGCGCGAGCGCCTTCTTCATGTGACCGTCAAGACACCCCTCGCAGTTGGCCACCAGAGACGCCGCGAGCGAGATCAACTCCTGCACTTTCGGATCGAGCACGCGACGCTCCGGCGTGTAATACAGCTCCTTGTAGTACGCGCCGTAAACCTTCTTCATGCGCGGCTCAAGCATCGAGTAGGACGACGGCGCGGCTTCGCCCGCGACCGGAATCACCACGCCCGACTGATCGTCAACGACCGACGGCGCGTTCTCGATCTTCGACGCATCGCCGACCGCGCCGTTGTCGCGCGCCGCAGCCGCGCCGCCCTCCGAAGAGGACGGCGCGGCTGTCGAGACTTGGGACGCCTGCTTGCTACTCTTCTCGTCCATCAAATTTTCTCCCGCTTTAAGCGCCGACCGCTCGACGCTCACGCCAGCTTCAGCCGCTCGGTGTGCGTGCGGTCGCCGTAGTGGAATTTGATGTCAACCTTCTTGCCCGACTTGCCGACCCAGACCTCCACCTGCGGCGCGACCGGCGCCCCCTTGTCAAACTTCACGGTCTTCGCGGCGACGACCGTCGCACCCTTCGGCGTCTCGACGAACACGTCGCCCGCCTTCAGAAACGTACCGCCCGCGTCCGTGGGCGTGAATGATTCGAGCGCAATCGTCATGTCCTTGTTCGCCTTCGCATCGCGCGGCGTGATGACGATGGCATAGTCGCCGGGCGCAAGCTTCTTCCCCTCCCACGTCGCGGGCACGTTCAGGCGCAGGTGCGCGATGGGCCACGCGCGCCCGGAGTAGTAGCCCTTGTTGCGCGGATCGAGTCCCGTCTCGATGTAGCCGAAGGTCGCCTCGCCCCAGGGGAGGTTCAGATAGCGCACCTGCACGGCATCCTTCGTCGTGCCGTAGTCGGCGGCGGCGGTTTGAATCGTGGTTAGCTTGCGCTTATCAACCGGAGCCGGATTCATCTGACCCGTGTCCTGCGCCGACGCTGTGGCGACGGCTAACGCGAACAGGAAGATTAGAGACAACGCAAGCGAGGTGAGTTTGTTCTTGAACACTTGGGAATTTCTCCTCTCGAAAATTTTGCCCGCAACGGGCGGCGGTTCGACTTGCTGTCTGATACGTCCGACGGGTCGCGACTGTTTCAACACGGCAGCGGCGACGATTCGTTTTGCGCGTCGCATTCAAAAAACCGTTCGCCGATTACAAATTTCGTAGCGCGCGACACCGTCTCAGCGCGCAGCGCCCGCGTCCTGTTCAACCGCGCGCAAAAATTCGGTCAAGGCATTCATGTACTCGTCGGGCGCGGCGTCGAACGCCCGATCGTGAGTCGCCATAGGGACGATGAGTTCGCGCTTCGCGGAGTTTTGCGCGTCGTCGTAGAGCGGCTCTAAGACGGTCGCGTTCGGCATCCGACGGTCGTTGCC
>JAIVGV010000574.1 GCA_020201365.1 Acidobacteriota bacterium | reverse complement strand
GGCTACAAGTCGAAGGACGTGCGCGAGCTTAAAGACGAAGCCGTTCGCGAGGGGATGGACGGCATTTCGCCCCGCTACATCATCAACCGCCTCTCGTCGGCGCTCGTGCGCGACGGCGTCACCTGCATCAACCCGATTGACGCGCTGCGGGCGATTAAGGACGGGTTCGAGCAGCACACGGGGATCAACGCGGAGCAGCGCGAGAAGTATTTGAACCTGATCTCGGCGGCGCGCAAGGAGTACGACGAACTCGCCAAGATCGAGGTGCAGCGCGCCTTCGTCTATTCGTTCGAGGAGATGGCGCGCACGATCTGCAACAACTACCTCGACAACGTCGAGGCGTACTGCAACAAGGAGCGCATCAAAGACCCGATCACCGAAGAGGAGATGGAGCCCGACGAGCAGCTGATGCGCTCGATTGAAGAGCAGATCGGAGTCAGTGAGAACGCGAAGAACACGTTCCGGCAGGAGATACTGATCCGCATCTCTTCCTACGCGCGCAAGGGGCGTGCGTTCGAGTACAACTCGCACGAGCGCCTGAAGGAGGCCATCGAGAAGAAGATCTTCGCCGACCTCAAAGACGTGGTGAAGATCACGACCTCCTCGAAGACGCCCGACCCCGATCAGACGCGCCGCATCAACGACGTGGTCGATCGCCTCGTCCGCGATCACGGCTACTGCCCCGTCTGCGCCAACGAGCTTTTAACCTACGTCGGCACGCTGCTCTCGCGCTGAACGCGGCGCGGGCGACGCGCTCGACTCGGCTAACAAAAACGCCCGCGCTCTTCCGAAGTGAACGGCGCGGGCGTTTTCGTCGCGAGTGGATGATGAAGAAGCGTTACTGGATCGCGGGTGCGGCGGGGCTGGCGGGCGCGGCGCTGGCGGCTCGCCTCGTCGCGCGACCGCGCGAAGTGCGTTGGGAAGAAGAGCGCGAGAGGCTGGGGCACGCCGAGCGTTCGCGCTTCACGGCAGTCGGCGGCGCGCGCGTGCACTACCTCGAAGCGGGAGAGCGGGAGGCGCCCGCCCTCGTGCTCGTGCACGGGCTCGCGTCGTCGAACTTCGTCTGGCACGACGTCGTGTTGCCGTTAGCCGAAGAGGGCTTCCGCGTCGTCGCGCCGGACATGGTGGGCTTCGGGTTCTCGGAGAAGCCGCGGCGCGGCGCGTACACGATTGAGGCGCAGGCGCGCACGCTCGCCGATCTCATGGACGCACTCGGCATCGAGCGCGCGACGCTCGTCGGGAGTTCTTACGGCGGCGCGGTCGCGGCTGTCGCGGCGTTAGACTACCCGGCGCGCGTCGAGCGCCTCGTGCTCGTCGGGGCGGTGGCGAACAACGAGCTGAAGCGGCGCGTCTCTTTGCGCGTCGGCGGCATGCGCGGCTTGGGCGAGCTGCTCACGCCGCTCGTGATGGACGTGCGGCACAGGCGCAAGCGCCTGAGACTCAAGCGCAACACGGCGCGCGACGGGCGCGGCTATGACGACGCGCGCGTGCGCGCGCAACTGCGCCCCTTGAAAGCCGCCGACACGCAGCGCGCAATCCTGAGGACGCTGCGACAGTGGGACGCGGCGCGCGTCGAGCGCGAGGCTGACAAGATCAAGCAGCCCACGCTGCTCGTCTGGGGCGCGGGCGACAGGGACGTGCCCGTGCGCCACGGCGAGCGCCTGCGCGGGCTGATACTGGG
>JAIVGV010000110.1 GCA_020201365.1 Acidobacteriota bacterium | reverse complement strand
ACCGAGGACGCCGAAGAGGTCGAAGCCTTAAAGCGCAACGTGCAGACCCTCATCGAGCGCGCGCTCGCGATGATGCCGACCGTGCCGCCGGAGGTGCGCGCCGCCGTCCTGAGCACGCAAGACCCCGTGCAGGTCGCCTACTTCCTCGCCTCGATCCTGAACCTCGGCAACGAGCAGGAGCAGGCGATGCTCGAAGCCAACACGGTGGATCGTTTGCTCCGTCTCGCGCACGCGCGGCTCGCGCGCGAGGTCGAGATTTTGCAGATCAGATCGCGCATCGCGTCGGAAGCGCAGACCGAGATGAACAAGGCGCAGCGCGACTACTTCCTGCGCCAGCAGATGCGCGCCATCCAGAAGGAACTCGGCGAGGACGAGGGCGGCGAGGCGGCGGACGCCGAGCAGTTGCGCCAGCGACTCGCCGAAGCCGACCTGCCCGACGAGGTTCGCACCGAAGCCGGGCGCGAGCTGAAGCGCATGGAGAAGCTGCCCGCCGCCGCGCCCGACTACCACGTGATCCGCACCTACCTCGAGTACGTGCTGGAACTCCCGTGGAAGAAGTCTTCCGAGGACAAACTCGATCTCAACGAGGCGCGCAGAATCTTGGACGAGGATCACTACGGGCTCGAAGACATCAAGGAGCGCATCCTCGAACACCTGGCGGTGGTCAAACTCCGCCCCGACTCGAAGTCGCCGATCCTCTGCTTCGTCGGGCCTCCGGGCGTCGGCAAGACGAGCTTAGGTCGTTCCATCGCGCGCGCGCTCGGTCGCCAGTTCGAGCGGCTTTCACTCGGCGGCGTGCGCGACGAGGCGGAGCTGCGCGGTCACCGCCGCACCTACATCGGCGCGCTGCCCGGGCGCATCATCCAGTCCATCCGGCGCGCGGGCGTCAACAACCCCGTGATGATGCTCGACGAGATTGACAAGCTCGGCGCGGATTTTCGGGGCGACCCTGCGGCGGCGCTTTTGGAGATTCTCGACCCGCAGCAGAACTCGACGTTCCGCGATCACTACCTCGATCTCCCGTTCGATCTCTCGCGCGTCTTCTTCATCGCGACGGCGAACCAGCTCGCCCCGATCCCGCCGCCGCTCAGAGACCGCATGGAGATCATCGCCCTCGCGGGCTACACGGACAACGAGAAGCTGCACATCGCGCGGCAGTACCTCGCGCCGCGGCAGGTCACGGAGTCCGGCTTGAAGCCCGGACAGTTCTCGATCACGGACGACGCGATCTCGCTCATCATCGCGCGCTACACGCGCGAGGCGGGCGTGCGCCAGTTGGAGCGCGCCATCGGCGGCGTCGCGCGCAAGGCGGCGCTGAAGATCGCGCAGGGGCAGGCGACGGAAGTTAAGGTTGACGCCGCGGACATCAAGGAGCTGCTCGGCGCGCCGCACTTCTACCCGGAGGAGGCGCGCAAGGAGCTGCCGGCGGGCGTCGCGACCGGCATGGCTTGGACGGAGGCGGGCGGGCAGATTCTCTTCATCGAGGCGACGCTGCTGCCGGGCGGATCGGGGCTGACCTTGACGGGCCAGCTCGGCGAGGTGATGCAGGAGTCCGCGCGCGCGGCGCGCTCTTATCTTTGGTCGCACGCCTCCGAGTACGGCATCGATCCTGAGATGTTCAGAAGTTACGGCGTCCACCTGCACGTGCCCGCGGGCGCGATCCCGAAGGACGGACCGTCGGCGGGCGTGGCGATGACCGCCGCGCTCGCGTCGCTGTTCACGGGGCGGCGCGTCAACCACGACACGGCGATGACGGGCGAGATCACGCTCTCCGGTCTGGTCTTCCCCGTCGGCGGCATCAAGGAGAAGGTCTTGGCGGCGCACCGCGCCGGGATTCGCCGCGTGATCCTGCCCGCGAAGAACGAGGCAGACCTTGAGGACATCCCCGAAGAGGTGCGGCGCGAGCTGGAAGTCACACTCGTCTCGCGCATCCACGAGGCGCTCGACGCGGCGCTCGACCGACTCGTCGCCAACCCGCCGCCGCCCGCTTCGACGCCCGCGACCGACGCGGCGCGCGAACAGTCGCACGAGCGCGAGCCGGAGCCGATGCGCGTGCGCGGGACTTAAGGCTTCCGCAAACTTTCGGAGGAGACGACGTGGCGACGAGGAAGGCACAGGCGAAGGCGGGCGTCCCCGCCGCGCGGCGCGGTCAGCAGATGGGCGACTCACGCAGCACGAACACGCCCGCGAAGCAGGAGCAGGCGAAGGCGGACACCCCTGCGGCGCGCGGTCGCCGCAAGGAGGTCAACAAGTTCTTCGCCGACGACTCCTCGCAGCAGACCGGCGCGAACGCCGCGCGCCCGCGCTCGAACACGCCCTCGACGCCCGGGGCAGTCCCCACGGGCGTGAAGAAGGGCGAGTCGGGCGGCGAGCGCGCCTTCAAACAGCGCCAATCCAAAAGGGGCAAGACAGGCTGACGCGTCAGGTTGCCGGCGGGCGCGGCTGACGCTTCTTGCGCGCGGTGCCCTGCCTCTTCGCGATCGCCGCGTTCGTCGCCGCATTCCTGCCCGCGGCGCTCCCGGCGGCGGCGGCGTGCGCGCGCGGGTTCTCGACTAAAAAGTTCCCAGCCAACTCGTAGTGAAGGGCGACCTCGCCGGCGTTGAACGCGAGGTAGCGCTCGATCAACTCCTGCGGGGGGCGCTCTTCGTCCGGCGACCCGTACTCGCGCGTAAGCTCGCTCAGGAACGGACTCGCCTCTTCGGTCGAGGTGACAGAGGCACCCGGCGCGGCGCGCTTAAACTCGGCGACGCGCGCCTCAGCCACCTCTATGGCGCGCTCCATGAAAGCCGGCCACTTCATCGTGAAGGCGAGCCAGGACAGCATCCGCTCCTGCCAGCGGTCTTCCTCGACCGGCTGGCCCACCACGCTCGACAGAATCTTCACGTAGCGGTAGGTGTTGAGCAGCCGCTTCATGCGGCGCGGGTTGCCCTCGAGGAACTCCTCGGCGAGCCGCGCCATGAAAGTCAGCTCGGTCTGCGTGTCGGGCAGAGACGGCAGCGACGAGAGCGCGGACTGCGGTCGCAAAAGCGTGACAGGCCGCGGCGCGTCCGCGGGCGGGGCCGTCCGAGGTACGACACCTGTGGCGTGGCCGGTCGCGCCGCCGGGGGTCATGAGATCAAGCTCCTGCGACTCAGATGAGGATTGCGAGGGCTGTGCTGACGCGTCGTTCGTCGCCGCTCGCGCGCCGCCGCCGTTGTTCGCGGCTCCGGCGTCGGGCTGCGCCGAGGAAGGCGACGATGACACGCTGGCCGTTGACACATTCGGGGCGCGCGCCGCGCCGGAAGGCGGCGGGATGGTCTGTGCGTCCGCGCCCGAAGCGACGGCCTGTCGGCCGTTCGTCTCCTTCGGCACGGACATGAAGTTTTCCAGAAACTTTCGGATCGAGTCGCCGCGCGCGGTCGGCACGCGCAAAGGCAGTTGCACGATCTTTTCCAGGTACTCGCGCGGCAGGTCCGGGTTGCGCACCTCCTTATAGTGGAGGCGGATCGCCTCCGCGGCGACGCGCGTGTCAACGCCGAGGAAGACGATGAAGAGGTCTTCGGCGAGGAAGAGCTTGATGGCTTCGAGGATGTCAACGATGCGTTCGAGCGGGCAGCGATCCAGCTCGTCTATGAAGACGACGATCTTCAGCTCGTTGTTCTCGATGCGTCGCCGGAGCGAAGACTTGCGCCGCTCGTCCGAGTCGTCCGCGTCGGGTGCGATCCTCGTCTGGAGCGCCGTCTTGAACTCGTCCTGAATGCGGCTGACGACACCCGCCGCGTGCGCCGTGTCGAAGCGCGAGGCGAGAGAGGTGACTGCGTCGGTTACGGGGCTGCGCAGGAAGAGCGCGGCGCGCGCGGCGGTCACGACCGGCACGACCACAGCGATCAGTTTGACGAAGAACTCTCTGACGCGCGACGTTCCCGCGAGACTGTGAAGCTGCCCGCCCGTCCACGCCGCGGCGAAGACGACGACGGGGACGAAGCCGAGCAGGACAGCCCACAGGAGCTTTCGCGCGTGGCGCTCCCAGAGGTACGTGATGCGCCCCCACCAGCCGAGTTCTGCGTCCAGCTCCTTCGCCACCCTGCCGACCAGCCCCGACCACAGCTTCGGCGTGTCCGCGTAAGCCCAGGCGTCGTACTCGACCGTCACGATCCTGAGCTTCGGCGCGGGGCGCTCCCGCAGCCGCAGCGCGGCGAGTAACCCCGACCACACGCCGCGCAACTGCGCGCGGACGCCCTTCCACCAAAACTTCAGGCGGCCGATCTTCTTGCGCTCTTCCGCCCTCTCCTTCTCCCTCTGCTTGCGCTCCTCCGCGCCTTCGAGCTTCGCCTTGACGAGCCCCATGAAGGTTGACTTGCCGGAGCCCCAAGGACCGTACACGCCGACGACGAGCGGCGGCTTCGTCTCGTCCTTGCGGATGATGTCAACGAGCGCGTCGGCGTGCTCCTCGAAGCCGAGCAGATCGACGACCGACGCGCCGTCCGACTGTGCCGGCGGGTTCCTGAACAGCCGCTCGCGCACGGCCTGACGGAGCACATCCTCGCGCGTGATCTCCTGCCCGCGCCGCGCGGCGAGAACTTTCTGGATGAGCGCCGTCTCCTTCGCGCCGAGCACGTCCGCGACCCACGCGGGCGGCGCATTTTCCATCAGCGCCTCGAACAGGTGGCGCGCGCCGACTTCAGACGCCCCCTGCTCGCGCGCCAGCTCCTCCGCGCGCGAGACGACTTCGGAAACTCTCCCGCCCGCAGGCGTCGCGTCCTCCGGCCCCAGCCCGATCTTGTCGAACTCAATCTCGTTGGCGAACTCGCCGATGAATTCGACAGTATTAAGCAACCCTGAAGTTCGACCGTAGGTGCGCCAGAGGGCGTTCAGCAGAGCGTGTGCCCCGACACCGAACGTCGAGAGGAAAACCCGCGTCGAAGGCTCGGCGTCACTCGCCACCAAGCTCACGGCGAGCACAGTCCGATCCATCGCCGATAGCCCGATCTCGCGTCGGATCACCTCGGCGAGCTTGAACACTTTCATGTACCCCTCGGAGTACGGCAGCGGCTGCGGGCTGCTCGTGTCCGCCGCTGCGCCTTCGACGGACGGCTTCTCCTCCTTACGCGCCGCCTCCTCGTCGCGCTTGTGCAGTTGCTCGCGGAGCGAGTTGATGGGACCGACGGGGTAGTTGTCGGGATCGATCTCGGCTAGTCTCTCGTAAGCGCGCAGCGCTCCCCCTAGATACCCTTCGCTCTGGAGCACCCTCGCGCCGAGGTGAATCGAATCGTAGTCCGGCGCGAAGCGGAAGAGCTGGCTCACGAGAGTTTCGGCGGCATCCTTCTTCCCGTCCGCCGCGAGCTTCGCCGCCTCGCGCATCCTCTCCGCAATCGCCGTGGCGGTCGTGAAGTCGGGCGCGGGCGGTCGTATTTGATCAGCAGAGCCTTCGGGCGCGATGCTTCCGGCGGGGGCGGGGGGCGAGTCCGTCGCGGTCGAGGTAGTCTCTGTCGGGGGCGTACCGGCGTGCGACTCTTCGGGCTCCTGCTCTTGTCCGAGTTCGCGGTTGATCTCTCTGAGGGCGTCGGCGGCTTCTGCGTCGTTCGGGGCTTCCCGGAGTATTCTCTGGTAAGCGGCCTGCGCGGCGCGCAGGTAGCCCATCTCGCGCAGGTCGAACGCGAGGCGGCGGCTGAGATCGCGCGTTGACCAGTCGGGGTCGTTGATGACGTTGACCGCCGCGCGCTCGCCGCGCTCCGCCAACACCTTGCCGACCTCTTCGAGCTTCCGCCTGATCAGCCCCTCGTCGTCCGCTGTCGGAGGCGAATGCTCAGCCGTGCTTATAACCTCCGAGGGCGGAGCGGGAGACTCAACCTCTTCCGCATTCTGCAGGAAGCGGTTGCCGTTAGCGACGAAGCGGGCGACCTCGCGGCGAATAGGTTCAATTGTCTCGGAGAGGGTTATGCCCCTGACAGGGCTAAGAATCTTGTGTGTCTTGTCCTCACCCTGTAACGCAACATATTCGTGCCAAAACTCGTTCATTCCCGAATAGCCTTGGTCGGCACCACCTATATTA
>JAIVGV010000573.1 GCA_020201365.1 Acidobacteriota bacterium | reverse complement strand
GTCAAAGACTCTTTCCCCGCCAACAGCAAGGGGGCGGCATCAATCACCCGCGTCGAGCAGTTGGTCGAACAGCTCACGTCGCTCGACGCCTCGCACGCCACCAACAAGCGCGCCGCGCAGGCGGGCACGAGCGGCAAGAAGGAGGCGCGCGAGGAGTTGCGCCAGATGCTCAGCCGCATCAGCAAGACCGGGCGCGCCATCGGCATGGACGACCCTTCGCTCAAAAACCGCTTCCGCCTGCCCGACACCAACCCCAACTCGCAGACGCTCCTCGGCACGGCGCGTTCGATCCTCGCCGAAGCCACCCCGCTCAAGTCGCGCTGAGATCACGCGCTTAGACGCCATCGTCCGCAACAAGTACGCGGACGACCCCGCGCAACTCGCCGCGTGGGAGTCCGCGCGCCGCGTCGAACGCGCCCCGCGCAAGGCGAAGAGCGGCAACGGGACGCCGCCCGCCACGCATGATTAGTTCGCCCTCTCGTCGAACCGTCCGACTGTGAGCGGGAGAGCGGCGGGGTGACATGCACACTCCGCCGCTCTTTTCGTTTACGCCCCCACACTTTTACCTTTCGCCCCGGTTCGTGCTACGTTTTCGCTCACGTTTCAGATAGTTTGTGTCTGCAAGTTTGGTGAGGCGGAGAGCGCGGAAATGATCCGTCCGTTTAGGGGCAAGAGCCCGCAGGTGCACCCGACGGCTTACGTCGCGGAGAGCGCGGAGGTCATCGGCGACGTGGAGATCGGCGAGGAGTCGTCCGTCTGGTTCAAGGCGGTCGTGCGCGGCGACGTCTTCCACATACGCATCGGCGCGCGCACGAACATACAGGACGGCACCGTCATCCACGTCAGCAATGGCACGCACGCCACCATCCTCGAAGACGAGGTGACGGTCGGGCACAACGTCACGCTGCACGGCTGCCACGTCGAGCGCGGCTGCCTCGTCGGCATGGGCTCCATCGTCATGGACGGCGTGCGGATCGGCGCGCACTCCATCGTCGCCGCGGGCGCGCTCGTCTCGCCGGGGACGCAGGTGCCGCCGCGCTCGCTCGTCATCGGCGTCCCCGCGCGCGTCAAGCGCCAGCTCACCGACGAAGAGGTCGCCGGGCTCGCGCAGTTCTGGAAGAACTACGTCGAATACACGAAGCAGTACAAGGAAGAAAAGTACTGAGTACTGAGTACTGAGTAAAACAAAAACTGTTACTCGGTGCTCCTTGCTTTTTCTCAGTACTCAGTACTCAGCACTCAGTACTCTTTTATGTCGAACACTCAGCCAGCACGCGGAATGCGCGACTTCCTGCCGTCGGACGTGCGGCGGCGGGAGTACGTGATCGGCGTGATCCGCGAGGTGTACGAGCGCTACGGGTTCGAGCCGCTGGAGACTCCGGCGGTCGAGAACATCGAGACCTTGTTGGGGAAGTACGGCGAGGAAGGGAATCAACTGATCTTTAAGATTCTCAAGCGCGGCGAGCACGAGAAGACGGGCGAAGCCGATCTCGCGCTGCGCTACGACTTGACCGTCCCGCTCGCGCGCGTCGTCGCGGAGTACGGCGAGAAGCTCCCGCGCTTCTTCAAGCGTTACCAGATTCAGCCGGTGTGGCGCGCGGATCGTCCGGCGCGCGGGCGATTCAGAGAGTTCTACCAGTGCGACGTTGACTGGACGGGCTCGCGCTCGATGATCGTCGAGGCGGAGCTGTGCGCGGCGGCGTGCGACGCACTCGCGGCGCTCGGTTTTACGAACTTCACGATCCGTCTGAACCACCGCCAGGTGCTCGCGGGCGTGCTGGATCGCGCGGGCGTCGCGGCGGAGAAGCACGCCGACGCGCTCACCGCGCTCGACAAGCTCGATAAGATCGGCGCGGAAGGCGTGGCGAAGGAACTACTCGCGCGCGGCGTCTCCGGCGAGGCGGGCGTGATGCTGCTCAGGTTCTTCGAGGGCGTCGCTGGTGTGGAGAAAGCCGCGGACGAGGTTGACGTCGGGAGCGCGGAAGCCGAGCGCGCGGCTTACAACACGGC
>JAIVGV010000393.1 GCA_020201365.1 Acidobacteriota bacterium | reverse complement strand
GCCGCAAGCTTACTACCAAACGGGCGGGCGTTGGCAAGAAATTCTCGGCGCGGCTCGACCGACGGACTTCCCTTCGGCGACAGCCCGTCAGACTTCCGCGGCGAGCGAGAGGCGCGCGACGGTTTCGACGTGGTGCGTCTGCGGGAACATGTCGAAAGCCGCGACGGATTCGAGGGCGTAGCCGCGCGCGATAAGTTCGCGCAGGTCGCGCGCGAGCGTCGCGGGGTCGCAGGAGACGTAGGTGATGCGGCGGGGCTTGAGCGCGACGATGCCTTCGAGCGCGCCGTGCTCCGCGCCCGCGCGCGGCGGATCGAGGAGCAGGAGTCCGACGGGCGCGAGGCGCGGGGCGCGGCGCGCGAGCCAATCGCCGACCTGCGCGGTCTTGATCTCGGCGTTCGTGAGGCGGGCGTCGGCGAGGTTGCGGCGGGCGAAGCGCGCGGCGGAGGCGTTCGACTCGACGCCGACGACTCGCGCGAAGCGACGGGCGAGCGGCAGCGTGAAGAGCCCGACGCCGCAGTAGAGATCGACCGCCGCCCCGCCTTCGCCTTCGACGCCTTCGAGCGCCGCGCGCACCAGCGCGTCGAGCAGCGCGTGGTTGATCTGGAAGAAGCAGGAGGCGTCGAAGCGGTAGCGCTCTCCGGCGATTGTGCGGGCGCGCTCGCCCTCGTCCGCGGCGGCGAGCGGAGGCAGAAGCGAGACGCCGTCGTCGCCCGCGACCGCCTCGAACTCGCGCGGCGCGTCGCCAGCGCGCGCCAATTCGCGCGCACGTGCGGCGTCGTGATCGCGCGTCGTGTCTTCGTCGGGCGACGCGGCGGCGGCGAAAGACGCGCGCAGACGCGCGAGCGCGTCTTGCAGTTCCGGCGTGACGACTGGGCATTCCGCCACGTCAACGACGCGGTGCGAGGCGAGTTCGTAGTAGCCGAAATGATTCGCGTTGGGGTCGCGCTGCCAGCGGGCGCGGGAGCGGTAGCGCCAAGCGGCGGGCGACGGCGTGATCGGAATCTCTTCGGGCGGGGTGAGGCGCGCGATGCGGCGCAGGCAGTCGCGTATGATCTCGACCTTGGCGGCGAGCTGCGCACGGTAAGTCAACTGCTGGAAGTCGCAGCCGCCGCAGCGACCGAAGTAGGGGCACGGCGGCTCGATCCGACTCGGACCCGGCGCGACGACTTCGACGAGCGACGCGAACGCGACGCGCCCGCTGACGCGCTCGACCCGCACGCGCAGCCGGTCGCCCGGCGCGGCGAGCGGGACGAAGACCGTCAAGCCGCGCGCGTGCGCCACGCCGGCGCCGCCCGGCAAGACGCGCTCGATCTCGACTTCGCAAGCGTCGCCCGCGCGCAATCCTTCCGCGCCCCCGACGCCCGCGCGCGCGCGGCTCGTCTCGTCTTCGCGACTCACGTCAACACCCGCATCGTTCTAAACGTTCGGCGTCCACTGTCCGGGCGGCGGCGGCGGGGCCGCGGCGAAGCCGTCGGCGGTCGCGTCGGAGAGTTCCAGCTCCAGCCCGCCGATGGAGCCCGCGGCGAGGTTGTAGATGAACGCGGAGATCGCGCCGATGACGAAGCCGAGGACGGCGTAGAGGACGGGGATGATGACGATCATCGCCAGCCCGCCGACCAGCCCGCCCGCCATCGCGCCCGCGCCGCTGCTGCCCGCCTGCGACATCATCACCGCGCCGAACGTCAGCATCATCAGCGCGTAGATGACGCCGACGACGATCCCGATCGCCGCCATCACGACGGCTTGAATCTTCGCCAGCGACAGCACGCCGACGCGCTTGATCGTCACTCTTGCCATTGCGAAGCCTCCTCAAGTTTCGGCGAGGGCGGAAAAAGATCGGCGAGGCTCAAAGGTAGAACAGGCTCAGGCGCGGCACGCCGCACCCCTCGCGCAAGCTTTTCGCCAACAGGTTCTCGCGCGTCTGCTCGTAAACGTCGCGGCTCATGCGCGCCTTGTAAGGCTTCAACTGCTCCTCCGCCTCGCGCCGACTGCTCTCGACGAGCTCCGCCTGAACGGACGCGCGCACGGCGCGATCCAGCATCGCCTCCAAGTCGCACAGCGCGCCTTCGAGCAGCTCGGCGTCGGGGCGAGCGCTGGCGGCGAAATCCTTTTCGAGATCGGCGAGGCGCGACGCCGCGCGCGCGAGCGCGTCGCACAACTCGTCTCCCCCGCCCGACGCGGCGCGCGACTCCCGCGCGCCTGCGACGCCCGCGCGGCACGAGGCGAGGTGCGCCGTGATCGCCTCGCGCGGGAACGGCAGCGCGTCCGCCTCTTCGACGCGCGCGCCCTTCCCGTTCCCCTCCGCCGCGCGCGCGCCGCCCTCGGCGTCCGCCCCGTCGCGCCCGGTTGCGTCGCCGCCGCCGTGCGCGCCGGTCTGCCGCTCGCGCCACTCGGCGAACTGCGCCTCGACCTCCTCCTGACAGTAGAGGAGGGATTTGACGGTGCGGCGGCGCGGCTTCGACTCGTAAGAATCAAACGCCGTCTCGACGCCGCGCAGGGCGACGTGCAGCGGCACGCCCATCTCCTTCCAGCTCTCGATGAGCGCCCAGTCTATCGGCGACAAGAGCAGGTGCCGACCGCGCCGCCGCACGAAGGCGTCCTCGATCTCGGTGAAGTAGTTGAAGTAGTTCAAGGCGGAATACAGGATTCAGGAGACAGAATTCAGAATCAAAGCCGGAGTCGTAAAAGATGCGTCAGGGTTTTTCATTCCGCGTTCTGAACTCTGTCTCCTGAATCCCCGCCACGGCTCCTCTCGTAAATGATCCTCATCCCTTCGAGCGTCAGCGTGTCGTCAACTTCGTCGATTAACTCCGAGCCGTGGGCGATGAGGGGGGCGAGCCCGCCGGTGGCGACGACGCGCGCCGCGCCGCCCAGTTCCTCGATCATGCGCCGCAGGATGCCGTCAACGAGCCCGACGTAGCCGTAGTAGAGACCGGACTGGATCGAGCCGACGGTCGAGGAGCCGATGACGGTCGCGGGTCGCTTGATCTCGACGCGCGGCAGTCGCGCGGCGCGCGCAAACAGCGCGTCGGAAGAGATTTGGATGCCGGGCGTGATGACGCCGCCGAGGTATTCGCCGCGCGCGCTGATGGCGTTGCACGTCGTCGCCGTGCCGAAGTCCACGACGACGGACGGCGCGCCGTACTTCGCGAGCGCCGCCACCGCGTCAACTATTCTGTCCGCGCCCACGTCCGACGCGGGCTCGTAGAGGATGGGCATCCCCGTGTCGGTCGTGTGGTCTATGAAGAGCGGCGTGCGGTGAAAGTAAACCTCCGCCATGCGCCGCAGCGTGAAGTTCAGCGGCGGCACGACCGAGGCGACAGCCACGGCGTCGATCTCCTTGAAGTCAATGCCGACGAGCGAGAAGAGGTTGCGCGCATAGACCCCGTACTCGTCCACGGTGCGGTCGCGCGCCGTCGTCAGACGCCAGTGCGCGACGAGCCGCGCGCCGTCGAAGACGCCGAGCGAGGTGTTCGTGTTGCCGACATCAATGACTAAAAGCATAAGCTCAGCCGAGAAGATGCACGCGCGGGCGCGCGGCTGTCAAACGAAACTCAACGCAACAGCGAATTGACATCGTGTTGAATAATCGTAGGGGCAGGGCTCGTCCCTGCCCGCGGCGTGCGAGAGCACGCTCGAACGATCCATCGACATTTAACGTAGAGTGATGGGGATTCTCATATTCGCGCTCGCGCGCTCACGGGCAGGGACGAGCCCTGCCCCTACGGTTTTATTCCGCGCTGAGTATTTTCTCTTCGAGCAGGTCGCACGCCGTCTTCGCGCCGTCCTCGCTCTGTACGATCCGACCGACCTCCAACGCGCGCTGCGCGTAGCTCTCGTCTTCTAACAGCCGCTGCAGCTCGCGCGTCGCCGTGCGCGCGTCGTATTTCGCGCGCGCGATCCAGCGTCCCGCGCCGAGTCGCGCGACGCGCGCGGCGTTGTCGAACTGGTCGTGGCTGAAGGGGACGACGAGCTGCGGTCGCCCGGCGCGCAAAGTTTGTCCGGTCGTGCCGACGCCGCCCTGGTGGACGACCGCCGCGGCGCGCGGCAGGACAGCGCCGTAGGGCGCGTAGTCGAAGGCGGCGGCGCCTTCGGGAAGAAACGAGGGTCGGTTGCGCTCGTGACCGATCAGAAGCAGCGCGCGCTTGCCCAGCGCCTGCGCGGCTTTGAGTGACTCCGCGTAGAAATCTTTCGCCACCCAGATCGCTGAAGAGCCGAGCGTGAAAACGACTGGCGGCTCGCCCGCGTCGAGGAATTCGAGCAGGGCGCGCGGCGTCTCCGTCTCGCCGTAGAAGTCGCGGCGGTCGTAGAAGGGGAAGCCCGTGATGAAAGTGTTGGGCGGGAAGTCGGGCTGCCGTGCGGCTAAGACTTTCGAGAAGAGCGCGAGCACGAGCGCGGGCGAGTGCTGCCCTTCGAGCAGAGGGTTTTCGGTCGCGCGCGGCAAGCCCTCTTCGGCGCGAATCTGGTTGACGGCGTCGAGGAGCGGGCGCAGCCGCCTGCGACCGAGCGCCATCGCCGCGCGAAAGAAGGCGGGGTGAAGCCGGAAGAGTTTATGCGCCGCGGGAAGCTGCGGCGGCACGAGCGGGTCGTGCGCGGAGAAGAGCGACGCGGGCGCGAGCACGCTCGAAGCCCAAGCGATCCCGTGCTTCTCGGCGACGACGGGAGCCGTCAGCGTCAAAGGGTGCGACACGATCAAGTCCGCGCCGCGCGCGGCGTCGGTGAAGTCTTCGTAGGTGTCGCGCAGGTAGGGCAGCACGAGCTGGCGCAGAATCTCCTCCATCCCCGTGCGCTGATCCATGAACCGTTCGAGGAACGCGCTGAAGCGCTCCGGGTCTTCGTGCGTCGGCAGATCGTCGGGGCGGACGGCGTGCAGCTCGACGCCCGCCGCCGCCATCTTCTCGCGGTAAATCCCGCCCGTCGCGATGACGGGGCGGTGACCGCGCCGCTGCAACTCAAGCGCGAGCGCGATGTACGGGTGCACGTCGCCGAACGAGCCGAACGTCGCGAGCACGATGCGCTTACTCATAAACGATGAACGCGGAACGACGAACGCGGAACGACTGACGACAACGAATTAAGAACTCCCCTCATGCGCCGCTTGCCTGACCGCCACAACGTCGCCAGCGCGAACGATTTTGATCTCGCCGTCTTCCGTCTCGACGCGCAGCGCGCCGTCCGCTTCTAACCCTCGCGTCGTGCCGACGATTGACTCGTCGTCGCCGAGCGCGACGCGCACGCGCTTGCCTTCGGCGTAGGAGGAAGCCGCGCGGAAGTCCGCGAGCATCGCCGCGCCGCCGCCGGGCTCGCGGAGTCGTTCGTACTGCCGCGCGAGCCGTCGGATGATCGCCGCGAGGAGCACGTCACGTTCGGGCGGGCGCCCGGTCTCGGCTTCGACGGAGGTTGCGCGCGCGGCGATCTCCGGCGGGAAGGCGTGCTCGTTTAAGTTCACGCCGACGCCGACGACGCAGGCGCGACCGCGCACGGTCTCGACGGTCTCGGCGAGGATGCCGCAGAGCTTGCGCCCGCGCGCGAGCAGATCGTTCGACCACTTGATGTCGGTCTCAAGCGCGCACGCCTCGCGCAGCGCGTCGCGCACGGCGAGCGCGGCGGCGAGCGTGATGAGCGACCACGCCAACGGATCGAGGCGCGGTCGCAAAACAATACTGACGTACAGCCCCGCGTCCTTCGGCGACGCCCAAGCGCGCTCGCGCCTCCCGCGCCCCGCCGTCTGCTCGCGCGCCACGACGCATAATCCTTCAGCCGCACCCGCCGCGGCCTGCCGCGCCGCCTCCGTGTTGGTCGAAGGCAGCGAGTCGTAACGCAGTATGACTGGCTGAAAGTTTTGTCGCACGCTCGCGACGGAGATAGTAACCGCGTCGGCGTGAGAGCGACAACGCGCGGCGGTCAGCCGCCCCGTAAGCTGAAGCGATCCTCCGCCGCGTGATGAATCTTCACGCGGCGGCGCGGATTTGTCTCTGAACGGGCGTGTTGTCAGTCGCGCGCGTCGAGGCGGAGGGCGTAGAGGCGTTCGCCTTTGGCGGTGTAGAGG
>JAIVGV010000572.1 GCA_020201365.1 Acidobacteriota bacterium | reverse complement strand
CCCCTGCTCTCACTGTGTCCGACCCGCGAAGGACGCGAGCAGCACGCCGATCTGATCCATGAGGTTCGTGCGCGGCGTGCGCTCGTCCGTGTAGTGGTTGACCATCATCGAGAAGACTAAGTGCTCGCCCGCGGCGGTCGTCACGTAGCCGGAGACGGACGAGACGTTGTTGAGCGTCCCCGTCTTGGCGCGCAGGTTCCCCTGCGCCGGCGTGTTCTTCATCCGACCGCGCAGCGTGCCGTCCACGCCCGCAATCGGCAGCGCGTCGTAAAAGACCTTCGCGTAGCGGTGGCGGCTCATGTAGGTGAGCAGATCGACGGTCGCCTCCGCCGAGACCAAGTCCTGCCGCGCGAGCCCCGACCCGTCCAAGAGCGACAGGCGGTCAGCGCCCGCGACGTTCGCCTCGCGCAGGAACTGACGCACCGCCGCCGACCCGAGCTGCGCGCTCGGACGCCGGTCCGGCGTCGGCTGCGGCTGCGCGACTTGCGGCGACGATTGCGGCGGCGACGTTTGCGTCTCGTGCGCCGCTTCCGCCGCGTTCGTCGGCGGCGGCGACTGCTTGCCGAGCGTGCGCAGGATCAGCTCGGTGTAGAGGTTCTGACTCGGCTTCAAGGTCTGCGCGACGACCTCCGAGAACGGCGGCGACTCGCGCCGCGCGATCTCGACCATCCGCGCCGCGTCGAACGGCAGCCGGAGAAGCTCGCGCGCGTGCGCGTCGAGCGCCTGCGTGCGCCCGCGGATGACGACGCCCCGTCGTTCGAGCGAGGCGCGCAGCATCGAGGCGAAGAGGAGCGCCGGGCGCGGCGTCGTGATGCTCTCCGTCCAGCCCGCGTCGCCGACGGGGATTGTCCCAGAGACCTCGACGTAAGACTCTCCGAGCGGTCGCTCGACCTCGATCTCGCGCTTCGCCCCCCGCGCCGAAGTTATCACGCGGTTGACGACGGCGAGCGGCGAGGCGTCGCGCTTCAAAGTCTGCTCGTCCGTCACGCCGGGGAAGATCGTTGGGAATCCGGCGAACGCCGGACCCGTCGTCACCGCCGCCGCCGCGCCCTCGCGCTCGGCGGGCTTCACGAAGATGTCCACGGCGTTGTCGTTGATGGTGAGCGCCGAGACGGGCGCGCCGTAGTACCACTGCAAGTCGTCCCACTCCCAGCCCGCGCCTAAGCTCGCGCCCGTGAAGTAGCTCTCGTCGCCGACGAGATTCCCGTCAACGCGCTTGACGCCCGCGGCGACGACGCGCGCGGCGAGTTCGTCAATCGCCTTGAAGTAGTCGCCGTTTCCGGCGAAGCGCGTGGCGAAAGACGGATCGCCGCGACCGTAGATGACGAGGTCGCCCTTGATCCTGCCCCGCCCGTCCGGCTTCGCGTCCGCATAGACGGAGGTGACGAAGCGGAAATCGGGACCGAGCCGGTCGAGCGCGGCGGCGGTCGTGTAGAGCTTCATGTTCGACGCGGGCGACATCAGCTTCTGCGCGTCGTGCTCGAAGACGACGACGCCCGTGTCGAGCGAAACGACCTTGATCGAGAAGTAGGCTGGCGCGAGTTCCGGTCGCGCGAGCACGTCCGCGATGCGCGCGCGCAGCACGTCGAGCGTGCGCGGCGCGGGGGGAAGCAGCGCGGGCGCGGGCGTCGGCGCGGGCGTCGGCTGCGGCGTCTGCGCGTAGGCGGACGAGGGCGCGTGGAGCGCGAG
>JAIVGV010000004.1 GCA_020201365.1 Acidobacteriota bacterium | reverse complement strand
TTTCAAACTCGTCTGTCAACGCCGTGCGCCCGCGACGACCGCGCGCACACAAGCGCGGCGGCGCTGCCAGGGTTCGCCCCTCGCGGCGACGACGGCGAGGCGGCGCGTTGTCGGGTCAGCGCCGTGCTGGAAGCGGCGCGCGAATGTCGTTATACTTGCCGCGCGTCGGCGCCGGCAGCTCCGCGCCGCGCGCGAGTGTCCGTCCCGGCGCGAGAGGTGGGGTCGTATGGCGAACTGTCCGAAGTGCGGCGCGAGCGTGCGTGAGGGCAAGGCTTTCTGCCCCGAGTGCGGCGAGCCGCTCGGCGCGACGCGCGCGGCGCGGGCGGGCGAGCAGCCGCCGGAGTTCCGCGAGACGGTCGTCGTGCCCCCGACCGCGCGGCGCGCGACGCCGCCCTTGACTCAACAGCCGCGCCGCGCCGCGACGGGCGAGGCGCAAGGCGCGCGCGAGGTCGGCGAGCAGCGCCCCGGCTTCTTCGGCAGGGGCACTTGGATCGTCTTGGGCGTCATCCTGCTGCTCATCGTCCTCGCCTTCCTCGCCGTCGCGTTTTTCGCGCGCTGACCCGCGTCCGCGCCGAAGCCTTCCGATGAACGAGCCCGGCGGCAACTTCCCCGCGAACAACTTCGCCGCGACCGCGCAAGCGGAGCGGCGCGGCGGCGCGGTGCGCTGGCTGCTCATCGCCGCCGCCGCGCTCGTCGGCTTCCTGCTCGCCCTCGTCATCCTCCTCCTCTTCGGGTTGGAGACGGGCTTCGTCCCGCTGCTCATCGGCTTCACGCTCGCGACGCTGCCCGTGCCTGTCTATCTCGCCCTCGTCCTCTGGCTCGACCGCTACGAGGCGGAGCCCGCGCCGCTACTCGCCGCCGTCTTCTTCTGGGGCGCGCTCGTCGCCGTCTTGATCGCCATCGTCTTCAACACGGTCGGCTCGCTCCTCGTCTCCGCGCTCGTCAACTCGCGCGCGGGCGAGGTGAGCGGCGCGGTGCTCTTCGCGCCGATAGTCGAGGAGTCGGCGAAGGCTTCGATCTTATTCGTGCTCTTCTTCTTCAAGCGCGACGAGTTCGACGACGTGCTCGACGGCGTCGTTTACGCCGCGACTGTGGGCTTGGGCTTCGCGATGACCGAGAACATCCAGTACTACGGCGGCGCGGCGCTCCACGGCGGCATCCCCGGCTCGCTCACGCTCTTCATCCTGCGCGGCGCGATGGCTCCCTACTCGCACCCGCTCTTCACGAGCATGACGGGCATCGGTCTCGGTCTCGCGGTGCAGTCCGACAGGCGCGCCGTCAAGATCGTCGCGCCCATCGCCGGGCTCGCCGCCGCGATGACGCTCCACTGTCTGTGGAATCTCTCGATCACGATCCACCCGGCGCTCTACCTGCTGCTCTACTTCTTGGTGATGGTTCCCGTCTTCGTCGGCGTCCTCGTCGCCGTCGGCTTCGCGCTGCGCCGCGAGGGGCGCATCGTGCGCGCGCAGTTGCAGCCCGACACCGCGTCCGGGCTCTTGACGCCGCAAGACCTCGATTGCCTCTGCTCCGTCCGCGGCCGCGTCTCGGCTTCGTTCAACGCGCTCACGCGCGGCGGCTACGCGACGTGGCGCACGCGCCGACAGTTCCACGGCGTCGCCAGCGAACTCGCCTTCCACCGCCAGCGCGTCGCGCACGGCTACCGCTCCCGCGACGGCTCGGACGCGGCGCGCGAGGAGGCGTACCGCCGCGAGCTCTACGAGCTTCGGCAGAGGCTCGGCGGCCGCTGACTCAGCCCGACGGCGACGCGCGCGAGACGCGACCGACGGGCGTGGGCGGCGACTGTCGCGCGTCCGAGCCGGGTAGATTCTGTTCCGCCGTGTCGTGTGGATCGTTCCGGCGTCAAACCTTTTCCCCCGCGCGCCGCGTAAAGATGAGCGCCAGTCCGCGCGTCCTCCTCGCAGAGTTCGCCCGTTCGCCCTTCGCGCCGAGGGTCGGCTCCAAGTGAAGATTCAACTCCTGCCAAGCACCTTCGACGCGCAGGGTCGCGCGCGATCCGAGCAGCGCCTGACCTGCTACGTCGTTGACGACCGCGTCGCGCTCGACGCCGGGAGTCTCGCGCTCGCGCTCTCCGACGCGCAGCGCGAGACGGTGCGCGACGTCGTCGTCACGCACCCGCACGCCGACCACGTGGCGACGCTCCCGATCTTCATTGACGATCTCTTCTCGCGCCTGACCGCGCCGGTGCGCGTCCACGCGACCGCCGAGGTCGTCCGCCTCCTGCGCCGCGACGTCTTCAACGGCACGGTCTATCCGCGCTTCGACGAGCTGCACAACGGTCACGGGCGCGTGATGGAATTCGCCCCGTTCGAGCCCCACCGTGCGTTTCCGGTCGCGCACCTCTCGGTCACAGCCGTCCCCGTCAACCACATCGTCCCGACCGTCGGGCTCGTCGTCGCGGACGGCGCGGCGAGCGTCGCCTTCACGTCCGACACCGCCGCGACCGACGACTTCTGGCGCGCGCTCGACACCCTGCCGCGCCTCGACGCGCTCTTCGTCGAATCCTCTTTCCCCGACGCGCTCGGCGAACTCGCGCGCGTCTCCGGCCACCTCACGCCCGCGGCGCTCGCGCGCGAGCTGGCGAAACTCTCGCGCACACTCCCCGACGTGCTCGCCGTCCACATCAAGCCCTCCTTCCGCGAGACGGTCGTCGCCGAACTCGCGGCGCTCGGCATCGAGAACCTGCGCGTGATGGAGCCGGGGCGCGTTTACGAGTGGTAGGCGCATGTTACGAGATTGGAGACAGCGATCATGTCTAAGAGAATTCACCTCATTGAAAGGCTGAAGAATTTTCAGAGAGTCGAAGGTAATATTTTTGAGAGCGGAGTTTGGGATGTGAAACGACAGACGGCGGAGGAGCTAGTAGGAGGTGATATCTACTTTCATCAAAGACAGAATGAGCCGTCCTATTATGGCGGGCGAATCTTAGGATTTAGAGTCCACGATGAGGATGACGCAAACCGAGGACGTATCATCTTTCGTTTCGAATACTCACGCGCGCACAAGGGCGTTTCGGCAGGGGCGGGCGGCTGGTCGTATGAGAAGAAAGTTGTCTTAGACGCTTAGCGCACGGGCTCGAACTCGCTCTCGGTGTGCTCGCCCGCGAAGTCTTCGAGGCGGACGCGACCGCTCGGCAGCAGCTCCGCGACGCGGAAGGTGCGCTCTTGCGGCGCGCGGCTCGGCATCAGCTCGGCGCGGAACGTGACCTCCATGCCGGGGCGCGCCCAGCGGTCGCGCTCGCTGTCGCGT
Organism: Acidobacteriota bacterium; assembly: GCA_020201365.1. Taxonomy (GTDB): domain Bacteria; phylum Acidobacteriota; class Blastocatellia; order Pyrinomonadales; family Pyrinomonadaceae; genus JAIVGV01. Next base: position 17,767 of record JAIVGV010000004.1, on the reverse strand, counting down.
CGAACCTTGCCGCCGCGCGCGCCCTTCCTCGGAACTCTTTTCCGCGTCAAAAGCAGTAACCCCAGTCCGACGCCGCCCGCGCCGCCGACGAGCAGCGCGAGCCCGTTGCGCGCGTAGCGTTTCGCGCGCCCCCTCACCATGCGCGCACCCCCCGGAGCGCGTCGCGCCCGCAGACGAGCCGAAGCGCAACCCTTGCGCCCGCGTCGAAGGGGTTGCGCTTCATCTTCTCGCGTCCTCCGATCAACTTCTCCCGCCGCGCGCGATCAGGTCGTCGCGCCGGGCGCGAGTCTGTCAGCAGAGCGGATCGAGTTTCTCGCTGATGATGGGCAGCCCGCTCAGCGACTTCTCGGCGTTCATCTGCGTGTAGTGAGCCCACTCCTCGGGCACTTTGTCTTCCGGGAAGATCGCCTCGACGGGGCACTCGGGTACGCAGGCGTCGCAGTCAATACAGGTCTCCGGGTTGATCCAGACGGCGTTATCGTCCAGGTGGAATGCCTCGACGGGGCAGACCACCACACAGTCCGTGTAGCGGCAGTTGACGCACGGCTCACACACAGTGTAGGTCATCGCAAAGGTAGCCTCCTAGAAGTTATGACGACAGCCGACCGACTCTCGCGCAGCGACCCGTGCGCGCGTCGCGCCGACGATCAGGGATGTTGACGAGCCCGACTATATTAAGCACGAACCGGCGGGATTGAAAAGGGGAAAAATAGTTTCCGGTTTTCGGTTTTCGCTTTTCAGCCGAGCCGTTCGACAGCCTCGACTTTCCGGCTGAAAACTGAAAACTCAAAACTGAAAACTGTCATTTCCAGCTCGCCCGCGGCTTGCCCGACGTGAAGTCGTAGAAGCCGAGATCGCTGGCGGCGCGCATCTTCGTGAGCTGGATGATCTGACCCGTGTGCATCGAGAAGTGTTCGACGACGTGGAAGACGGCGTCGAGGACGACGACGTCGCTCAAGCCCTGAATCGTGCGGCGTTCGAGCAGCGTCGCGGGTCCGAGGCGCGCGAGCACCGCGTCAACCTCGGCGAGCGTCGCGCGCAGACGCGCGAGCAGCTCTTGCGCGGTCGGCTGCTCGGCGTCGCCTGGCTGCCTCCGCGTCCCGGCGTCGAACTCAGACTGCCGCGCGCGCCTGTCTTCCGCCCCGCCGACGCCCGCGACGATCCACTGGCGCGCGTTGCCCGCGAGGTGCAGCAGCAGGTTGCCGACGCTGTTCGAAGCCTCGTTCGGACGCCACCAGATGTCCACCTCTTCGAGGTGTTCGAGGCAGCGTTCGATCTTCGGCAGGTAGTCTTCAGCCAGAAGCCTGCGTGCCTCCGCGACGAAGGCTCGCGCGATCTCGCCATCTGCGCGCACGATCTCTTCGCTCATGCCTTATCGCTTCAGTCGGAGTCTTCGCCCGCGTCGGGGCGGCTCTTGTGCTTCGCCTTGCGCTCGGCTGGGTGCGCGCGCTCTTCGGGCTTGGCGCGGGTGAGCGCGTGACCGGGCGGCGCGTTGGGCTTGCGGATCGACTCGAAGACAGGGCGCGCGGGCTGCCCCTTCGCGCGTTTCTTGGTGTTCGTTTTCACGGCTGTCACCAGAGGAAATATCTTGGGCGAGGGTAGCCGCGATGCTACGTGCGACTGCGCCGCGCTGTCAACGGCGCGTCGTCGCGCACGAACACGCCCGCGCCCGCGTCGCTTCATGGGCGCGCGGGCGCACGGCGTCTGATTCTTTTCGCGTCGGGAGAGTTTACGCCTCGGTGAGGTGCGGCGTGTCGGAGATGAGTGTCTTGAGAGCCTGCGTCGTCTCGCTGCGACGCTTCTGCTGGAACTCGTTGACCCACTCGGTGACGGTCGCCACCATGTCGCGCGCAGTCTCCTGCGCCGACTTCTTCTCGACGACCTCGCTCGTCGCCTCGACTCGCGCCGCGCGCTCGTCGCGCTCCTTGCGCTTGATGATCTTGACTGAAGGTTTCTTTACCATAACCGTTTCCCTGCTTGTTCTACGGGTACGCCCCTATAAGACGTACAACCGACCTGAAAAGTTCCTATTTGTTTTGAGGAGAGCCGCCACCGACGGACGCGCCGTAAGAGTTTGCAAATCGGAGACCACTCGCCGCGCGAAATTGTAGAGATTCTGTCGCGCGCTCTTTCGTCCAGCATTCGCGCGCCTTTTGCGCCCTTGTCGCGCCGGCGACCGGCGCAGCGTGTACGCTCGCTGACGAGTCGCACGACGCGCGCGTGTCTCTAATCGTTCATTCGTCAGCCGTGTGCGAACAGTTCTGATACGCAGCAGGACTTACGCGGCGAGGAGACGAAACGGTTTGCAGAATGCCAAGCGGGTGGCGCGACGCGCGCGCTTTGCCAAACGTGAACTTTTGATGCGCCACGCCCCCCGAACGCTGCACGCCCCCACACTTTTTTCCTAAACCCAACGGCGCGAACGACTCACGACCAAGCCCGCCCCGCGCCCCGGATCGTCTCCGACCGCGCGTCGCGCGCGCGCCGACGACGGCACGTCCGTTGCCCTTACCGGCGTCGCCATGCGTGCCGCAGAACTCATCACCGCCTACCTCGCCGCCGCCGCGCCCTTCGCCGTCGTCTCTTTCCTTCGACGACGCGCGCACGAGCGACTGACCCGCGCCGCCCCGCGCGACATGCTCGCCCGCGACGTCACGCGCGCCACGCTCGCCGGACTCCTCTTCCCCCTCGCCCTCGCCGCGCGCGCCCTCGCGCGAGCGGGCGACGCGCCCCTCGCCGCCTCGTCATCTTCCGTCGCGCCGCCGTCTTCAGCCGCCGCGCACGACGCGAAGCTCGACGCCGCGCGCAAATCGCTCGTCGCCGCGCTGCACGGCTTCGAGGATCGCGCGCGCGAGCCGGTCGCGCACAGCCCCGACCCGGCGAGCCGACACGCCGAGTCGTCCGCCCGGCGCGCCGCCGCCGACGCCGCGCACGCGCTCGAGTCTCTGGTAGAACGCTACGACGGTCTCACGCTTGCGCTCGCCGAGACGGACGCCGAAGGCGCGCCCGCCGAGCACGAGACGGAACTCGCGCGCGTCGCGGGTCGCGCGGGCGACGACCTCGAGATCGCCGGTCGCTGCGTCCGCCGGCGCAACCTCTCGCGCCTGCGCGAGCACCAGTCGCAGTCGCGCCTCGAACTGCTCCACGCCCTCGCCGCGCTGCAGGACTCGCTCGCGCTCGACGACGCGGCGCACGTCTCGTCGCGGATGAGTGCCTCGGCGTCGCCGCAGCACGCCGCCGCGTCCCAACACCTCTCCGCCGCGCTGCTCCGCATCTACGAGCGCGCCTTCGATCTCTTCATGCTCCACGAGGACGCGCGCGGCGTTCAGAGCCTCACGCGCCTGCTCGACGCCACGCGCGCACGACTCTACCGCCGCCACGAACCCGACGACGCACGCGCCCCGCGCGCCGCCGCCACGGGAGGAGCGACATGCAAACCGCGCAACTCGCAAACGTCATCGGCATTACTCGACCCGCAATCAGCGCCGCCGCCGCGCGCCTCGAAGTTAACGCCCGCGACCCGCACGTCACAAACGCCGACGCCCCGCCCGCCGCAGCCCTCTCCCCGTGCGGCGTGACGCGCGTGGGAGACGCAGCCGCGCCCGACCCGAACCTTTACGCGCGCCTCGCGTGGCTCATCGCCGCTGACGCCGAAGCCGAGCGGCGCGCGCGCCTGCGAATAAGTCCGCGCGAAGAGGAGGAGGCGTTGATGATCCGCAACGCGCTCACGACCGAGCGAGCCTTCGCGCGTTTCGGTCTGCTGCTCGGCACGCTCCCGCCCGCCGCGACCTTCGTCCGCTTCCTGCTGAACACGCCATACGAAGCTCCGCTCTATCTCGTCTTCATGCTGCCGATGCTCGCCATCTGCGCCTCCTTCGGTTGCTACATGGCGAAGCGGCTCGGTCGCAAGTTTGACGAGGCTGAGCGCGGCTCGTGGATCAAGACGATGCTCGTCGCGCTCGGCTACGGCTTCGTCTGGGCTGCGGCTACGGGCACGCTCGGCGGCACGCCCGTCTTCATCGTCGGCGGCATCTTCGGCTTCGCCTTCGCGCTTCCCGTCGCGCTCGTCGCCTTCGCCCTCTTCGCCCCACTTCACCGCCTTCTCGCGCGCGGTGGTATGATTGACGCGCGCCAGCTCGCGCCCCTCGCGTGGGGCATCAGCGCCACGATTGCCGCGTTGATTCTCAGTCCGAACGTCATGCCTTACTAGTAATCAGTAGTCAGTAATCAGTAATCGGCATTTGGGTTGGCTGATTCCTGACTACTGATCACTGACGACTCCCATGCTCCTCCTCCTGCTCCTCGTCGCGCTGTTCCTGCTCGTGCTGCTCGGCTTCTACGTCGTGGTCGCCGCGCCGCGCAACCGCGCGCACCAGACGTTCGCGGCGTTCGTCCTCTGCCTCGCGCTCTGGACGGTCAAAGACACCGTGCTCTGGGAGTTCACCGCGCGTGAAGGCGACGCCGCGTGGTGGGCTGCGACGAGTTTCATCCTCGCGCTGGCGCTGCAATACTCGCTCGTCGTCTTCGCTCTGGTCTTTCCCGAAAACGAGCCCTTCCCGGCGCGCCGCGTCGCGGCGATCTTCTCGCCCGGCGTAGTTTTCGTCCCCGCCACGCTCGCCGGACTGATGTGGACGCAGGCGCGCTTCGTCAATCACAGCTTCGCGATCAGACTCACGCCGCTCGCCTACGCCTTCGGGCTCTACGTCTATATCGTCTTCGCTTACGGCTTCGCGCTGCTCTTCCAGAAGTGGCGGCGCGCGCGCGGGCGGCTCGCCGCCAAACAGCTCGGCGCGATCATCTTCGGACTCACCCTGACCGTGATTCTGACGACGGTAACGAGCGTGCTTCTCCCGCTCTTCGGGATTACATCGCTGCTCCCTTACGCCTCCGTCCTCTTCCTCCCCGGCGTCGTCGTTTACGCCTACGCGATCTCGAATTTCAGACTCTTCTCGCTCCAGTCCGCGCTCGATCAGTTCCGACTCTTCCCCGTCGCCTACAAGGTCGCCCTCTCAATCGCGTCGGTCGCCTTCGTCAGCTTCGCCCTGCTGCAAGTGCCCGTCGTCTGGTGGAGCTTCGGCGCGAGGCTCGACGCCGAAGCGTGGCGGCGCTACCTCGTCTTCAGCGTCATCACCGCGCTCGTGCCGAACCTGATCCTCGTCGCGCTCGTCATGCGGATCCTCACGCGACCTTTAAGACGACTGACCGAGGCGGCGGTCGAGGTCGCGGGCGGCGACTACGGCACGCAGGTCTCGGTCGAGTCGAATGACGAGGTCGGCTTGCTCGCCTCCTCCTTCAACGAGATGAGCCTCAAGATGGCTGACGACATCGAACAGCTTCGCACACTCAACGAGCAGCTCGTCCGCACCGAAAAACTCGCCGCCGCCGGCACGCTCGCCGCCGGAGTCGCGCACGAAGTCAACAACCCGCTCGCCTCGATTTCATCACTCGTCCAAATCCTCCAAGCCCGCGTCCCCGCGGACGCCGCGGACGAGCGCACCGCCGAGACGCGCGAGATGTTGCGCGTCATCTCCCAGCAGATCGCGCGCATCACGCAGGTCCTGTGCGACATGTTGGACTTCGCACGCCAGCGCGCCCCCCAGCGCGCCCCACTCGACATCAACCGCGCGCTCGACGCGGCGCTCCGCCTCGCCAGCTTCGACAAAGATTTCAAGCGCCTGAAACTCTCGACCGACTTCGACCCGCAAGCCCCGCGCGTCTCCGCCGACTCAGATCAACTCCAACAAGTCTTCCTCAACCTCCTGCTCAACGCGCGCGACGCCATGCCCGACGGCGGCGAGCTACGCCTCTCGACGCGCCACGACCCGCGCGCCAACGTAATCACCATCGAGATCGCGGACACGGGCACGGGCATCGCGCCCGAACACCTCGCGCACGTCTTCGATCCCTTCTACACGACGAAGCCCGCCGGTCACGGCACGGGCTTGGGGCTCGCCGTCTGCTACGGCATCATCACAGCCCACGGCGGTCGCATCGAACTCGCCCCCAACGACTCACGCGGCACGCGCGTTACAATCACGCTGCCCGTCCAGACAGAGCCTCGCGAGCTGCCTGACGCGGGATGAGAGATCATCATGGCTAAGATTCATCTCGAAACATTCGTCGCCGCGCCCGCCGAGGTCTGTTTCGATCTCTGCCTGAACGTCGGGTTCCACGAGCGCGCGGGTCACGGTCGCGCCGTCGCGGGCGTCACGTCGGGTCAGATGTACTTAGGCGACACGGTGACCTGGGAAGCCGTCCACTTCCACACGCGCCAGCGACTCACCTCCGAGCTCGTCGCCTACGACCGACCGCGCACGTTCACGGACGAGATGCGGCGCGGCGCGTTCGCGCGCTGGCGTCACACGCACGCCTTCGTCGCGCAGCCCGGCGGCACGCTCATGGTTGACGACGTTGACTTCGCCTCGCCGCTCGGCGTGCTCGGAAGACTTGCCGACATACTCGTGCTCAAGAGCTACATGACGCGCTTCCTCGTCCGACACAACGCGCACTTTAAACGCGAGGCGGAGGCGCTGGCGAAAGAATCTCTACGAACGACATGAACACACAGCCACTCATCCTCGTCGCGGAAGACGAAGACCTGATGCGCGTCATCCTGTCGGGCTTGTTGGAAGGCGCGGGCTACCGCGTCGCGCTCGCGGCAAGCGCCGAAGAAGCCTTGGAGAAGTTCACGACAGAGGACGTCGCCGTCACGCTCACGGACATTCGCATGGCGGGCATGGACGGGCTTCAGCTTCTCGACCGCATCAAGGACGTTGACGCGGAGGCGCTCGTCGTCGTGATGACCGCCTACTCTTCGGTCGAGACGGCGGTCGCCGCTTTGCGCAAGGGCGCTTACGACTACGTGACCAAGCCGTTCGTCAACGAAGACCTGTTGCAGTCCGTCAAGAACGCGCTGCGCCAGCGCGAGCTGTTCCGCGAGAACCGCGCGCTGCGCCGAGAGCTTGATCGCCGCTACAGCTTCGCCGAGATCATCGGCACGTCCGAGGCTTTGCAGTCGGTCTTCCGCCTCGTCGAGAAGGTCGCGGCGACGACGACGAACATCCTCATCGAAGGCGAATCGGGAACGGGCAAGGAACTCGTCGCGCGCGCCATCCACCACAACAGCCCGCGCGCCGAGCGCCCCTTCGTCGCCGTCAACTGCGGCGCGCTGCCCGAAACGCTCCTCGAATCCGAGCTCTTCGGTCACACGAAGGGCGCGTTCACCGGCGCGGTCGCAAACAAGGTCGGACTCTTCCGCGCGGCTGAAGGCGGCACGATCTTCCTCGACGAGATCGGCGAAGTCTCGCCCGCGATGCAGGTCAGACTCCTGCGCGCCGTCCAGGAGCACGAGGTCACGCCCGTCGGCGCGAGCGCGCCCGTCACATTCGACGCGCGCATCATCTGCGCGACGAACCGCGATCTAGAGCGCGAAGTTTCGGAGGGTCGCTTTCGTGAGGACTTGTACTACCGCCTGAACGTCATCGAGATTCACCTGCCGCCTTTGCGCGAGCGGCGCGAGGACATCCCCCTGCTCGTGCGCCACTTCATCACGCGCACGGCGCGCGAGCAGGGGCGCGACGAGAAGCCCATCTCGCGCGAGGCGATGACGGCGCTCATCAACTACGCGTTCCCCGGCAACGTCCGCGAGCTACAGAACGCCGTCGAGCGCGCCTTCACGCTGAGCGGCGAGGAGCTCGATCTCGACAGCCTGCCGCCGCGCGTGCGCGACTCTTTCGACGGCACGATGGCCGTGCGCGACCCGGACGGCTTGCGCCCCACGCTCGCCGAGATCGAGCGCCGCTACATCCTGGAGACGCTCGCCGCCGTCAACCAAGACAAGACGCGCGCCGCCAACATTCTCGGCATTGATCTCTCCACTCTCTACCGCAAGCTCAAGCGCTACGACGCTGTATAAAACGATGAAGTCGGAACGAGGAACGATGAAGTGAAGACCGCTTTGTCTTACTCCATCGTTCCTCGTCCCGACTTCATCGTTCGGAACGCCCTAGTCCTTCTTGCCGCCGAGCATCCCGCCGAGCCCGCCGACGATGTCTCCGGCGCGCGAGCTGAGATCGCCGACCGCGCCCGCGCCGCCGCCCAAGACCGCGTCGAGCTGGCTTGAGATCGAGTCGGGCAGAGCCTTCTTGACGTGCGTGAGCACGGTCTCGACCGCCGTCTGCGCCTGCTCGCGCGAGATGCCCGTGCGCTCCGAGACCTGTTTGATGAGTTCTTCCATGTTCGCTCCTCTCGGCGGCGCGCGCCCGCGCAGTGCTTAGGAAGCCCGCTCAGATGAAGACGACCGACTGCGAGTTCGGAATCTCGAAGCGCTTGCGGCAGCGCTGGTTCTGGCAGACGAGCATGTCGTCCACGCGCACCATGTAGTCGCGCGAGTTGCGGAAGCGCGCGCGATCCTGCTCGCTGGCTCCGCGCGGCAGCTCCCGCTTCTTCGTGCGGCGCAGCCAGCGCACCTCGTAGTCGGCGCGCTCGCGGCAGAAAGGGCACGAGAAGCTCGCGCGCTTCGCCTCCTGCCGCTCGTCGAAAAAGTCTCTCTCGTTCATGGTGCTAACTCTAATCAAGCCGCTTCTGCCGCGCCGCGCTCTTCGCGTCGGCGGTGGTAGAGCGTGATGCAGAGCCCGGCGACGCCGTTCAGGATCATGACGCCGTTGGTGAAGACGAAGACCCAGTTGCGCACGAGCCAACTGTAGATCGTGAAGCCGACCGACGCCGCGAGCTGCCCGACGAAGAGCCACTTCGAGACGTTCTTGCTCGACCCCTCCCGCCACTGCTTATAGACCTGCTTGCCGATGGTCACGACGAGCACGAGCGAGCTGACCCACCCGACGGCTTCCTGCCACACCTGACACCGCCTTGCTCCGAAAAAATTTCCGCGACGCTGATTCGCCTGCGCGCATTATCGCACTAGGACGGCGCATCCGACAAAAGCCGCTCGACGCTCCGCAGCAGACTCTCCGGGTCAATCGGCTTCGGCTCGTAGGCGTCCGCGCCCTGCGAGAGCGTGAGGGTGGCTGATCCGGTGCCGTAGCCGGTCGTGACGAGGATCGGCGTCACGAGTAGCTCCGGCGTGTCGCGCACGCGGCGGACGAGGTGCGCGCCGTCGGCGGCGGGCATGTGTATGTCCGTGATGATGAGATCGGGGCGGAGCTTGAGCGCCAGCTCGTAAGCCTCGACGCCGTCCTCCGCGGTCGTCACCTCGTAGCCGCGCCGCACGAGCGTGCGCCGCATCAGCTCGCGCGCCACGTCGTCGTCCTCGACCACTAAGATTCGCTTCGCTTCGCTCATCGAAGTACTGAGTACTGAGTACTGAGTACTGAGAGAAGGCACGCGCCGCAGAGGACGCTTTTGCCTTCACTCAGTACTCAGTACTCAGTACTCATCACTTTTCTTGTTCGCACAACTCGCGCAGCAGCCGGAAGCTGTAGATGCCGGTCTGGTGACCGTCGCTCCAGCGGAAGGTGAGCGCGTAGCGACCGACGATGTCGAGGCTCTCGACGGTCAGCCCTTCGGGGACGCTCGCGGGATCGAGCGTCCGCTCGCCCGTGTACTCGTTGACGCACTGCGCGCACGGGCACACGCGCCGCAGAGCAGCCGCCCCGTAGCGGCACACGCGCCCGTCCGCCCAGGTGATCCGCAAGCCCGCCGCGCCCTCGCGCGCGATCTCCGTCGGCTCGACCGCCGCCCCGCGCCTGTAAGGATCAGACATAAAAAAGTACTGAGTACTGAGTGCTGAGTGCTGAGTAATAGAAAGATAAAGCACCCGCCACTGGCCGCTTCGCTTCTCAGCACTCAGTACTCAGTACTTATTTGTTCTCCGCCACTGCGCGCTCGACCGCCTCCGCCGTGATGTCGAAGTGGGAGGCGTCCCAGACCGCCTTGCCGTCGCGGACGACGAACGCCTGCGGCGACTCGTGGCGCACGCCCGTGCGGCGCGCGATCTCGTCGGAGACTTTGCGCGCCGTCTGGACGACGACGAGCGCCACGTCGCCGACCCGCGTGCGGTCGAGCTGCGCCATCTGGCGGTAGGCGCGCGCGCTGATCGGGCACGTCGTGCTGTGCTTGAGGACGACGACGGGCGCGACCTTCGAGCGCGCGAACAGGTCGTCGAGCGACGCCGCGTCCCCGATCTCAAGGAAATCCACCGCCCGCTGCGAGGCTTCAGCCATCACGATTCACCCGCGCGGTTGTGAGCCGCGCGTGCCTTTCTTCCCATAAAAGTTAACCTGGCTTGATCGGCAAAGTAGCGCGGGGCAGAGGGAAAATCAAGGGGGAAAGAAACGTTGAAGGCGGAACGATGGACGACGAAGTAAGAACCGGTTGCTCTCACTTCACCGTTCATCGTTTCTTCATCTCCAGTCGCCTACCACCACGAACGGAGCCCAGTAGAACGGCGCGCTGAACTTCTTCCCGGCGATCATCTGCTGCTGCGCGGCGCGCAAGGCGGCGGGCGGCGTCGGGGATTGCTTCGTGAGCAGCCGCTTGTAGAAGTCGGACATCAGGTCTGCCGTCGAGCGGTCGGCGACCGACCACAGAGAGACGCCGACGGTCGGCGCGCCCGCGTAGAGGAACGCGCGCGTCAAGCCGATGACGCCCTCGCCGCGCTTCTCTTTTCCGAGCCCGGTCTCGCAGGCGGAGAGCATGACGAGCTGCGCGCCTAATCTGAGGTTGAATATCTCGTCGGTGCGCAGGAAGCCGTCGCCGTCGCGGTTGCCGACGAGCGAGAGGACGACGCCGGTGAACTGCGGTCGCTTCGCGTCGAGAAGACCGTGGGTCGCGACGTGGAGCAGTCGGTACTTCGTGATGTCGCGCGTCTTGACGTTCGCCTCGCTCGCGTCCAGATCGAGCCAGAGGTCGGGCGTGTAGCCGGCCGCGCGCGCGAGTTTTTCGATCTCCTGCGCCTCCGCGCGCGTGCCCGCGAGGCGCGCGAGCTTGATCGTCTGCGTCTGCGCGGCGGCTGCGTTTTCGCCCGCCACGTCGGCGACCGCACTCGCCATCGCGGGAGCGGTCTCGGCGGTCTCGCCGCCCGGCGTCGCAGCCTTCTGCGCGCGCGCGTCCGAGGGGTCGAAGACCGGATCGGCGACGACCAAGACGCCGCGCGCCTGCGAAGTCGCCGCCGCGTTCGACTGCTGCCTGACCGCCGCGAGGACGGAAGCCGACGGCGCGTAAACGATCTCGTTGTGCTCGACGAGGTACGGCAGTTGTGAGTAGTCGGTGCCCTGAGCGGAGACGAGCGCCTCGAAGGGCACGAAGTTGAGCGCGCCGTCGGCGACGACGACGAGCCGCTTGTCGCCGACGAGCGCGGCGGCGGGCTCGACCGCCGACTTGTAAACCGTGTTCGACGCGGCGGCGAACTGTGTCGCGTTGCCGAGAGCGGACGCCGCGCTCATGCCTAAGCCCCGCTCGTCGGAGAGACCGCGCGAGCCGCCGAGGTCAACGATTGATCTGCGCAAGCTCTGCGGCACGATCTGGTCGCGCATGTCCGTGACCTGGACGGCGAGCGCGCCGCGCGACGGAATCTTGTAGAGCGCCGCCGCGTCGCCCGTCACGGCGAAGAGGTAGGAGGCGTTGTCGCCGACGAAGTATTCGAGGAGCGCGGTCTGCGGGTCGAGAATCTGCCGCTGCACGTCCGCGAGCGCGAGCGGCTGCGGCGCGGTGAGCGCCGAGTAGCGCGGGTTGGCGAGGCGGATCTGGTTCTCGATCGAGTCGTACTCGGTCGCGAGCTTTTCCAGCTCCTTCTCCAGGTCTTCGACCGACTCCTTCGGCGGCTCGCCCGTCAGCGTCACGCCCGAAAGCTGCTGCGCGATCTCCTGCTGGCGTTCGAGGTTCTGCTGCTTCTTCTGCAACAGGTCTGCGGGTATGCCCTCCGTGATCTGCGCGTTCGACTCGCCGAGCAGATCGAGGAGCGAACGCGCGCGCCCCTGCTCGACGATCTTGAAAGCCTCGGAAGCGTAGGCGAGCGACTGACCGTCGAGCTTGCCGCCCGCGCCCGACGATCCGGCGAGGGCGCGTTCGGCTAAAGCCGTCGCCGCCTCGTCGTAAACGTCCTTCGTCGTCGCGAGGAACGTCGTGCGCGCCTCGTCGGCGCGCACCGAGCCCTGTCGCAGAGTCTCGATAGTCGCGAGCGCGTCGCGGTAAGACGCGATACCCTCGTCCCAGAGCTTCGACGGGTTTTTATCCTGCGCCGCCATCAGCAGTTTCGCCTTGCCGATGCCACGCTGCGCAGACCACATCAGATCGAGACGCTTGTCGTCCTTCGCGCCCTTCGCCGCGTCCGTGTAGAACTTGACGGCGTCCTTGTAGCGATTTTCTTTCAGCGCCACGTCGCCGAGGCTCGTGCGCGCGGCGACGCGGAAGCGGCGCGTCTGCCCGAGGTTGGCGATGCCGGGGATCGCGCCGCCGCCCGCCGCGTCCAGCGCCTCCTCGAAGTCTTTGCGCGCGGAAGCCGAGTTGTCGTTGAAGAACTCGACGCGACCCAAGCCCAGTTGGTGCGTCGCGTAGAGGATGCTCTGGCGGTACTGCTCGAAGATTTGACCGACGGAATAGACCGTGCTCGCCACGCCCGCGCCGGTCTCCACGCCGATGTTGCCCTTCGAGACGCTGTGCCCGATGGCGCCGAGCCCGCCGAGCAACCCGCCGGTCTTCTTCACGGTGTTCACCGTGCTCTGCGGCTTCTTCACCTGCATCGCGGCGAACGACGCGCCGGACTGCTGGACGTCGCCCATGCGGAAGTAGGTGTCGCCGATCTTGGCGAGCATCAGATCGGAGTTGAAAGAGTTGTCGCTGAAGCCCGCGGCTTTCGTGATGTTGCTCGTCTTCGCCTGCGCCGCGGCGAACTTCTCGCGCGCCTGCTTGTAGTGATCGAGCGCGCGGGCGTACTGCCCCTGCCGCGTGTAGAGATCGCCGAGCGTGTCGTGCGCCGCCGCCTCGCCGCGCGCGTCGCTCGCCGCCGCGTAGAGCTTGAGCGCCTGCTCCAGGAGCGGCAGCGCCTGATCCGCGCGCCCGCGCTTCAGGAGCGCGCGCCCCTGCCGCAGCGCGTCCGCCGCCTGCGCGCCCTGCTGCGGCGGCTCCGCCGCGACGACGACTCCGCGCGCGCCCGACGCGAGCGTGGCACACGCGACGGCACAAGCGAGGCAGAGACTTGCGATCCGTTTGCTTAAACCCATGACGCTCTCGCTTTCTCGTTGGGAACTTACTTGTGGATGAGATCGACCGTCGTCACGAGGACGTTCGTGTTCGTCGAGGCGATCATGTAGATGACCGAGGGGAGCGGCGCGTCCGTCGAGAGTCCCAAGCCCCGCACGGCGGCTTCTTTCTCGGTGGCGGTCTGCGCGCGCCCGTCGTCCTTCGCCTGACTCACCGCGACGCGGTCGCCCGCGTTCGCCGTCCTCAGACCCGCCCACTGCTGCGGCGTCGGCTTCCATACGCAAGACTGGTCGGATTCGGCGCACAGCTTCACCAAGCTCTCGCCCACGGGGACGCCTTCGAGCGGCGTGCGCGAGACGACGACATAGACGCGCTCGGTCGCCGGCGTGTCGTTGAAGACGAACCAGCGCAGGCTCTCGTCCTCCTCCTTGCCGGAAGGAATCTCGTAGGGGACGTGCGCGCCGATGCGGTTGTCGCCGCGGTTCAGTTTCGCGTTGGGGAAGATGAGCTGCGGCGTGGCGTCGTTCTCCGCGTCGAAGATGTAGAGGTAGCCGTCGGTGTTGCTCTCGACGAGGAGCCGGATCGCCTCGCCCGTGTGGAACTCGCGGCGGGGGCTCACCCTCACCGCCGCGCCCGCGTCGTCGCGCATGAAGAGCGTGTAGCCCAAGCCGATGCCCGCCGGATCGAACTTCGTCTTGCCGAACTGCACGTCGCCCGCCGCGCCGCTTGCGCCGCCCGCCGTGCCGCCAGCGACCTGCGCGCCGCCGACGCGCGCGCCCGAAGTCCTGTGCCTGTTCGGCGCGCCGCCCGCGGTCTTCGCCGCGGGCTTGTTCGGCGCGGGCGTCGTCGCGTGCGCCGCCTCCGCCTTCTTCACGTCCTTGCCCGCGCTCGGTCGTGTCGTGACGAACGCGCCGCGCACCTCCTCGTCCTGCGGCGACGCGGGCTGCTGCTCCTGCGCGCGCACGGACAACGATGACGACGCGGCGAGCGCGACGGCGAGCGTGATGAGAAACTTTGATCGCATTTTCAAACTCCCTTCGGGCGTCGTCACTGGTGCTCGATGCGTATGTCGAAGACGACGAGGCGCGCGGCCTCTCTGTCCGGCACGTTGACGGTGACGGCGCGCTCCGCGCCCGTGTCTTGTACGTCCAGCGTCGTCGCGGCGGTTTGCGCGCGGGCGCGCAGGTCTTCGAGCTGCTTCTGCTCCGCCGGGCTGAGCGCGTGCCCGGGGCGCGCGGCGAGGAACGCCGGTTCGAGCAGCGGCGTCGCCGAGTAGATCACCGTGAACTCGTCCGCGCCCGCATTCTTGTCGAGTTCCAAGACCTGCCCCGCGCCGTAAGGGTAGGCGAAGTCCGACTGCGCGGGCGCGTAGTTGGTCTTCAGAATCCCGCTGGGCTGTGCGGTCAGAAACGTCGTCGGCGCGTTGCCCTCGCCGGGTCCGACGACGTAGAAGTAGCCGCGCGAGGCGGGCGAGAAGTGGAACTTGAACTGCTGCCCCGAGGCGAGCGAGATCGCCCCGGCACGCGCCACGCGCTCGCCCTCCTTCGCGTCCGCGCTCTCGAACGCCTCGATCCAGTAGCTCAGCGCCTCGACCTTCGCGGGCGCGCTCGTCGTCGCCGCGCCGCTCCCGACGCCCGTCGTCGCCGTCGGCGGCTCGCCCAGCATCGCCCTGCGGCTCGCCTGCCACCGACTCCACACGAACCAGCCCGTCGCCACGACGCCCGCGCACACCACGAACAGGAGCGCGACGACGACGAGCGCGATCCACGCGCGCGACTTCTTCCCCGCGCGCGCCGCAACCACGCCCGCGCGCGGCGACGAAGCCGAAGCGCCCACCTGCGAAGATGACGAGGAGGCGACGGGCGGCGCGGCGGCGGGCGCCGCATACCGCGAGACCGAAGGCGCGGCGCTCTGCGCGAACGACGGCGGCGCGACGGACTGAGCGGCGGAAGGTGTGACGCTGGGCGACCCGGACGATGATGATCCGTTCTGATTCTCAGCGGCGGACGCGGGCGCGTCGGGCGCGGGCGAGGGCGCGTCTGTCGAGGCGCGAGCCGGTTCTTGTCGCGGCGGCGGGCCGCCCGTCGAGATCGAGGTGCGCGTCGCCTCTTCGCCGTCGTGCGACGGCTGCCCGCCCGCGGCGACCTTCTCGAATGCGTCGCGCGACGCGCCCGCGGCAGGAGCGTGCGACGCGCCCGACTCGGACGCGCGAGCCGCGCCCGCCCCGGGCTCGGCGCGCGCCGCCTCCGGCGTCTCCGCCTGCTCTTCTTCTTCGACGACGACGGCCGGCGCCGCGTCGCCCGTCTTCGGCTGCCCGTCGAGCGCGCCGCGCAGTTCCGTGACGAAAGCCCCGGCGGTCTGCGGTCTGTCGGCGCGATCCTTCGCCAGCCCGTGCTCGACGGCGCGCGCGAACGCCGGCGTCACGTCGGGGGCGACCTGTTCGAGCGGGGCGGGCTGGAGCGCGACGTGCGCGTGCCGAATCTCGGCGAGCGTGCGCCCGGTGAAGGGTCTGCGCCCGGCGACGAGTTCGTAGAACATGACGGCGAGGCTGTAGATGTCCGTGCGACCGTCAACGTCCGCGCCGCCGTCGCGCGGCGTCTCGCCCCACTGCTCGGGCGACATGTAGTAGGGCGTGCCGAGCACCTGACCCGCGATGGTGAGCGGCGTGTTGTTCGTCGCGCCCGTCTCGGCGAAGTCGCGCAGCTTGGCGACGCCGAGATCGAGGAGCTTGATTTCGGGCGCGCCCTCGTCGTCGTGCGCGATCATCACGTTCTCGGGTTTGAGATCGCGGTGGACGACGCCCTCCTCGTGCGCGCACTCCAGAACTCGCGCGACGGGCTCCAACACCTTGAGCGCGTCCGCCGGCGTGAAGCGCCCGCGCGCCTTCAGCTCCTTGTCGAGCGAGACGCCCTCGACGAACTCCATCACCATGTACACGAGCCCGTCCGCACTTGTGCGCAGATCGTAAACGGTGACGGCGTTCGGGTGGCGGAAGCGTCGCGCCGCCTGACCCTCGCGCTGGAAGCGGCGCAGCCATTCGGGGTTGGCGCGGTATTCGGGGCGCAGCACTTTGATCGCCACGCGGTCGCCGAGGATGATGTGGCGCGCGCGGTAGATCGAGCCCATCCCGCCGCGCGCGACGAACGACTCGATCTCGTACTGCCCGTCGAGCTGCTGCCCGACGAGCTCCTGCGGCGCGTCTTCGAGCACCGCGCCGTCGCGCGCGCAGAACTTGAGCCGCGGCTCGTAGCTCTCGCCACACTGTGGGCAAGTTTTCATCCGTAACTTCGTTCAGGACTTGGCGGCGAAACTAAGACGGGTTCGCCGGAGACTCTTCGCAGGCTCTTCGGTCGTCGTCGCGGCGACGCGGGCTGTGTACCGCTCGCTCGATTTCACTGCGGGAAGTTTATCACGCGCGTTTGCGGCGCGCGATAGCCGGTCGGGGCGCGGCGCGCGGCGTCGAACCAATTGGCGCTGGCAGACATCAAACTTGTGGCGAAAGGCGGGCGTCTAACGTTCGTCGCGCCCTCCCCGCGTCGCCCCCAAACGTCGGAGAGTGAGAACATGAAAGCGCTCGAACGCTCGCGCTCTTCAACGCGCTCGCGCGCCTCTGCGTCTTCCTCTTCGTCGCGCACTTCGTCGGCGCGTTCCGCCGCTCGCTCGAACACGAGCGGGAGCTCGCGCGCACGGACGAACTGACGGGCGCGACCAACCGCCGCTCCTTCTTCGAGGCGGCGCAGATTGAGATCAACCGCGCGCGCCGCCACCGCCACCCGTTCTCCGTCGCCTACATTGACGTGGACAACTTCAAGTGGCTGAACGACCGCCACGGTCACGCCGCGGGCGACGCGCTGCTGCGCGACGCGGCGCGCGCGATCAAAGAGACCGTGCGCGAGGTTGACATGGTGGCGCGGCTCGGCGGCGACGAGTTCGCCGTGCTGCTGCCCGAGACGGGCGAAGCGGCGGCGCGCGCCGTCGTCAGCCGCGTGCGCGAGAGCCTGAACGAAGTCGCCGCGCGCGGCACATCGCGCGTCACCTTCAGCATCGGCGTCGTCACCTGGACGACGCCGCCCCGCACCGCCGACATGATGATCCGGCAGGCGGACGCCGCCATGTACGAGGTCAAGCGCACCGGCAAGAACCGCGTCGCGCACCTCACGATCTCCGGCGAGCCGCAGCCGCAGCCCGTCCGCGCCGCGTAACGCCGCTTGATGTTCACTCGCCGTTCGCGTCATCATCGCCGGCGATGACGACGAACGAACTCCTCCTGCTTTCGCTGCTCATCTTCGCCGCCGCCGCGCTCTACTCTTCGGTCGGTCACGCGGGCGCTTCGGGCTACATCGCCGCGATGGCGCTCTTCGGCACCGCGCCGACGGTGATGAAGCCGACGGCGCTCTGCCTCAACATCCTCGTCGCGACCATCGCCGCCTACCGCTTCTGGCGCGCGGGCGCTTTCGGCTGGCGCACGTTCTACCCCTTCGCCGCCACCTCGATCCCCTGCGCCTTCCTCGGCGGCGCGCTCCAACTCCCCACGGCGATCTACAAACAGATCGTCGGCGTCGCGCTCCTCTTCGCCGCCGTCCGCCTCTTCCAGCGCACGCTTGCGAAG
>JAIVGV010000109.1 GCA_020201365.1 Acidobacteriota bacterium | reverse complement strand
CCTTGAACCCGCCGCGGCTCTGCGCCGTCGCGGGCGCGACCTTCGACGCGGACGAGACCGACTTCGCGCCGCCCCGCGCCGACTTCTCCTGCGCGCTCGCGCCCCGCTGCCACGACGACACGCCCGCCAGCGCCAACGCGCACGCCAGCGCCGCGACCACCAACCTCACACCGTAACGCCGGGCGACGCGCCCGCCTGATCTCACAGACTTCATGGAAAACCTCTTACTCGTCAAAACAGGGGTGAAACCCGGCGCGCGCAGGCGGGGCGAAAGCCGCTTCCACGCCCGCGCCGGGCGCGAGGGTTAACGAGCACACGCCGCGGCGTGTGCGCCGGGCGAGAAATTTTTGCCGACACGAGAACCGACACGACCGCTTCGCGCACCTTACGCGCAGCCGAATTTGCGAGCACGGAATTTTACCGAAAGGAGATAACGCTCACGTTCTCGGAGGGGTGCGCGAGGCACGACGAGCGGAAACGACCGACGACGGCGCTGACTTCTGACGCGGCGGCTGCGACCCTTCACAAACACTCACGCCGCGCCACGGCTCAAAGACCCTCACGCCGGGAAAATCACTCTAAAGGACGCTCTCCGAGACAGTCAAGTTGCGACACCAGACCTAAAATAGATGCGCCTCTCCCCGCCCCGGTTGCAGTCTTTCCACGCCTCACATCGCCGCGATGACAGCCTCGGCGAACTCCATCGTCTTCGCCGTGCCGCCGATGTCGCGCGTGCGCACCCGGCCGTCGCGGAAGACCTTGAGCATGGCGCGCTCGACCCTGTCCGCCGCCTCGCGCTCGCCGATGTGGCGGAGCATGAGGATGGCTGACTGCAAGACCGCCGTCGGGTTGGCGACGCCCTGCCCGGCGATGTCGGGCGCGCTCCCGTGCACCGCCTCGAAGACCGCGCCCTGCTCGCCGATGTTCGCGCCGGGCACGAGTCCGAGACCGCCGATCAGCCCGGCGCAGAGATCGGAGACGATGTCGCCGTAGAGGTTTTCGAGCAGCATCACGTCGAACTGTTCGGGTCGCATGACGAGCTGCATGCAGGCGTTGTCCACGATCTTGTCGTCCGCCTCGATTTCGGGGTAGTCCTTCGCCACGTCGCGGAAGCACTCCAGGAAGAGCCCGTCCGAGAGCTTCATGATGTTCGCCTTGTGCACGGCGGTCACCTTCTTGCGCCCCTCGCGCCGGGCGAACTCGAAGGCGAAGCGCGCCACGCGCGTCGAAGCCTTCGCCGTGATCACCTTGATGCTCTCGACCACGCCGGGCACGACGACGTGCTCGATCCCCGCGTACAAGTCCTCCGTGTTCTCGCGCACGACGACGAGATCGAGTTCGGGGTAGCGCGAAGGCACGTTCGGGAGCGCCCGCACGGGTCGCAGGTTCGCGTAGAGATCGAGCGCCTTGCGCAGTCCGACGTTGACGGACGTGAAGCCCTTGCCGACGGGCGTCGTGATCGGACCCTTCAGCGCGACCCTGTTGCGCTTGATGGATTCGAGCAAGGCGTCGG
This sequence comes from Acidobacteriota bacterium, assembly GCA_020201365.1. Lineage (GTDB taxonomy): Bacteria > Acidobacteriota > Blastocatellia > Pyrinomonadales > Pyrinomonadaceae > JAIVGV01. Next base: position 4,570 of record JAIVGV010000109.1, on the reverse strand, counting down.
GCAGCGTCGTGCCGAAGTGTTCGAGCGCCTGCGCGCCCGCGTAGCACGTCTCCCACTCGACTTCGACGCCCGACGCCTCGACGATCCGCACCGCCGCCGACGTCACTTCCGGTCCGATGCCGTCGCCCGGAATCAGTGTGATAGTATGTTTCATAAGACAGTTTTCGGTTTTCAGTTTTCAGGTGTGGTCGCCAGCCTTCGGCGCGTGGAGACACAGCGCCTCCGGCTGAAAACTGAAAACTCAAAACTGAAAACTGTTTTGCCGCATCATAACAGCAACTTTGCGGAACGTGGAAGGCACGAGAAGTTGATCGCCGACGTGATCGTTCTGGGCGGCGGCGTCGCCGGACTCGCCGTCGCGCGCGAGCTCGCCCTGCGCGGCGTGCGCGTGACGCTCGTCGAGCGCGCGACGCTCGGCAAGGAGGCTTCGTGGGCAGCCGCCGGGATGCTCGCGCCGCAGGTCGAGGCGGACGAGCGCGACGAGTTCTTCGACTTCGCCTGCGAGAGCCGCGACGCCTACCCCGCCTTCGCCGACGCGCTGCGCGAGGAGACGGGCGTTGACATCGAGCTCGACTGCACGGGGACGCTCTACCTCGCCTTCACGGAAGAGGACGACCGCGAATGCCTGCGGCGCTTCGAGTGTCAGCGGGGCGCGGGGCTCATCGTCGAGCGACTGACCGCCGAAGAAGTGCGCGCGCTCGAACCGAACCTGTCGCCGCGCGTGCGCTCGGCTCTGCGCTTCCCGCGCGCGTGGGCTGTCGAGAACCGGAAACTGTGCGACGCGCTGGCGCGCGCCTGCCGACGCGCCGGGGCGGAGATTCTCGAAGGGACGGAAGCCCGCTCGGTGAGCGCCGACGGCGCGCGCTTCGCGTCCGTCGAGACTTCGCGCGGGACGCTCGGCGCGGACGCCTGCGTCGTCGCCTGCGGCGCGTGGTCGTCGCGGCTTCCGATCAAAGTTTCGGACGGCGCGCAAGAGTCGCCCGCGGTCGAGCCGGTGCGCGGGCAGATTCTGTGCTACGCGATGGGCGCGGGCGCGCCGCTCGTGAGCCACGTCGTTTACAGCCCGCGCGGCTACGTCGTGCCGCGCCGCGACGGTCGCCTGCTCGCGGGGACGACCGTCGAGCGCGCGGGCTTCGACAAGTCGGTGACGGACGAGGGGCGGCGCGCGATCACGGCGCACGCGGTCGAGATCGCGCCCGCCGTCGAGGGCTTGAGACAGACGGACGAGTGGGCGGGCTTGCGACCGCGCGCCGACGACGCGCTGCCCCTGCTCGGCATGTCCACTGAGATCGAAAACCTCTTCTACGCGACCGGGCACTACCGCAACGGCATCCTGCTCGCGCCGCTCACGGGCGCGCTCGTCGCCGATCTGATCACGACCGGCGAGACGCCCGCGCCGCTCGCGCCCTTCTCCCCCGCGCGTCTCGCCCGCGCCAACAGCCGCGCGGTTTGAAATGAGCGCGCCGCGTGTTGAAGAATGGTAGGGGCAGGGCTCGTCCCTGCCCGCAGCGACCGACAGGTCGCTCAAATGATCCTTCATCATCCGACGCCGGATGATCGCGTTCGTTGATTCGCGCGCTCACGCGCGCGGCGGGCAGGGACGAGCCCTGCCCCTACGGTTTCATTCAGCGTCGGACGAGTTTTCTTAAACGATCATGGCTTCAATCGGATCACAAGCTCGCCGCATGATAGTCGCCGCGTCGCTCGTCGCGCTGTGCGCGCCCGCCGCCGTCGCGCAGCAGGGCGACGGCGCGAGTACGCCGCGCGCCTCTTCGTCCGCCGAAAGGAGCGCGGCGCAGTTGTACGAGGAGGCTGCCGGGTACACGCGCCGGAGGTACGAGGAGCTTGAGCGCGAGGGCTTCCGCTACGAGCCGAAGCTGGCGGCGCAGGTCGAGGCGGAGACGCGCGCCCTCGCCGCGCGCAACGCCGCGCAGCTCTCGACGCGCGCGCCGCTCTCAGCCGAAGACGAGTTCTACCTCGGTCAACTCCAGAGCCTCGCCGACGACGACGCGCGCGCCGCCGCGACGATGCGCGCCTACCTTCGCGAACACGCCGACGCGCCGCGCGAACGACAGCAGACGGCGCGCTACGTCGTCGCGCTCGCCGCGGCGAAGTCCGCGAAGACGGACGAGGCGGAAGCCGCGCTCGCGGATTATCTCGCGCACGACGCGCCGCCGTCGCACGAGCGGCGCTACCGCCTTGAGCTGCAGTTCGCGGAGAGCTACCGGCGGCGCGTCGAGCGGGAGAAGGCAATCGAGCACGCGCGCGCGGCGTTCGAGGCGGCGCAGCAGTTGAACGCGACGGGCGCGCTCGACGCGGTGACGCGCGACGAGGTCTTCTACCGCGCGGGCGGGCTGCTCTCCGAGTTGCTGAATGAGATCAACCGCACGGGCGAAGCCATCGCGGCGCTGCAAGAGATGCGCCGGCTGAGCGTGAGCTTCCCGTCAGCCGATCTCTACCGCCGCGCGTCGCTGCTGCTCGGTCGCATCGTCCCGGCGGTCGGCTACATGACGCGCGAGGACGATCCGCTCTTCGGCGCGGGCGCGCGTCGTGCGCCCGAGATCGAAGTCAGAGACTGGATCGATCAGAAGCCGACGACGCTCGCTGCGGAGCGGGGTCGCGTCGTGCTGCTGGATTTCTGGGCGACGTGGTGCGCGCCGTGTCAGGCGGCGCTGCCCGCGATGGCGGAGTGGCAGAAGAGGTACAAGGAGCGGGGCTTGACCGTCGTCGCCTTCACGCAGTACCGCGACGAGACGGTGGACGGGCGCGTCGTGCGAACGAAGCGCGAGTACGACGCGCTGCGCGGCTTCCGGCAGGCGCACCGGCTGCCCTTCGGCATCGCCGCGGCGGAGTCCCTGACGACCGCCGCGCGCTACAACGTCACCTCGATCCCGGCGGCGGTGCTCATCGACCGGCGCGGCGTCGTGCGCTACCTGAGCGTCGGATCGAGCGACGACGACCTCAAAGAGATCGAGCAGATGATCGTCCGCCTCCTCGACGAGCCCGCGGGCGGCGGCAAGTGAAACTCGGTTAGCGGATCAATCTGAAGATGAGTGAGGGCGGGACATTTTTTCACCGCAGAGGGGCAGAGCAGCCGCAGAGGTCGCGCAGAGAAGCACTAGGTTCCTCTGCGTACGCTCCGCGTAAACTCCGCGCCTCCGCGGTGAATCTTCTTCCGCCGCCCGCCGCGTCGCCGAGAAAATTTCTCGCGTGCGCGTTGCTCATCGCCTATCTCGCCGCCGTCGTGCACGCGCAGTCGGACGCTCATCAAAAGACCTCGCCGACTCCTTCGCCCTCTCCCAGACCGTCCGCGCCGCCGACGCCGCTTGAGTCGGACGACGCGGCGGCGCTCTATGAGGACGCGTCGAAGTTTCTGGAGCGCAGGTTCGCCGAGTTCAACCGACAGGGCTTGCCCTACAGCCCAGCGCGCGAGCTGATGACGCGCGAGGAGCAGCGCGAGCTGGCGGGCGAGCACGCCGCGCGGCTCATGGCGCGCGGGCGTCTCAAGGGCGAGGACTACTACTACCTCGGGCTGCTCTACCAGCTCGCAGGGAAGCCCGCCAGCGTCGAGGCTTCCCTGCGCCGCTTCCTCTCGGAGACCGCCAAGCACAAGAACGCCGACAAGCTGAAGCTCCAACTCGCGCGCCGCGTCCTCACCGAGACCGCCGCGCGCGAGGGTCTGCTCGAAGACGCCGAAGCCTACTTCGCAGACTACGCGCAGGGCGAGCCGCGCAACCCGCTCGACACTTTCCGCCTCCGCCTCGCGCTCGCCGCCGCATACGACCGCGCCAAACAATTCGACCGCGCGGCGGAGCACGCCCGCGCCGCCTTCGAGTTGGCGAAGGTCGCCGGGACGACGGGCGGCGACTACGTGCAGCGCGCGCAGCTCGTCAACGCGGCGGGCGTCACACTCGCCGACCTCCTCGCCAGGCAGAAGCGCGATGCGGACGCGCTCGCCGTCGCGCGGGAGCTGCTCGCGCTCGGTCTCACGCTCCCGGCGGCGAACGTCTATGCGAACGCCGTCGAGCTGCTCGTGACCTCGGGGCACGCCGAAGCCGTGGAGCGATCAATCGAAGAGTCCGCGGCGCACGCCGAGACCGCGCCGGAGATCGAGGTCAAAGACTGGCTCGACGCGAAGCCGACGACGCTCGCCTCGCTTCGCGGTCGCGTCGTCCTCTTGGACTTCTGGGCGACGTGGTGCGAGCCTTGCCGCGAGACGATGCCGCGGCTCGCGAAGTTGCAGGACAGGTACGGGGAGCGCGGTCTCTCGGTCGTCGGGCTCACGGAGTTTTACGGCGCGACGGACGGGAAGTCGGAGGCGGCGGAGCTTAAAGAGATCGCCGACTTCAAGAAGAGCCTGCGCCTCCCTTACGCGGTCGGCGTCGGCGCGAACGCCGCGACCGCGCTGCGCTACGGCGTGCGCGCGCTTCCCACCACCTTCGTCCTTGATCGGCGCGGCGTCGTCCGCTACGTCCTCGTCGGCGGCGGCGCGTCGGCGAACGATCTGCTCGAATCGGTCGTCAAAATTCTGCTCGACGAAAAGTAGTGCCGAGTGCTGAGTGCTGAGTAC
>JAIVGV010000392.1 GCA_020201365.1 Acidobacteriota bacterium | reverse complement strand
CTTGTCGGCCTGCCCCTGTTGCAGCGTGACGCGCAGAGACCACTGACCTGAGACGCGCGCAGCGTTTGCTCCGCCGCCGCCGCCCGCCGGAGGCTGCGGCTTGAGATCGACCGGGCGACCGTCAATGAAGACGCAGGCGATGCGCCGGTCGCGCGCGAAGATGTCGCCGCGCGTGACCGTTAAGTTCGCGATCTTGCCCGACTCAATCGTGCCGAGCTGGTTCTCGACGCCGAAGAGCTCCGCCGGGCGGATCGTCATCGCGCGCAGAGCCTCGTCTCGCGCGAGCCCGCCCTCAACCGCGCGCGTCACGTTCAAAAGAAAATCGGCGACGTTCGCCAGGCCGCCGGACTGGAAGGCGAAGCGCACGCCAGCCGCCGCGAGCCTGCCGGGATTCTTCGGCGCGTCAACGCGCTGGCGCAAGATTCTGATCGGATCGGGATCGGCGTCGGGCGACGGCGCGGTCGTGCGGCGCGGGAAGTTCAGAGAGACGAGGACGGGGACTTTCGCCGCCGCGAGACGGTCTGCGACCTTCCAAGCTTCGAGACCGCCCGCGATCATCGCCTTGAGTTTGAACTCGTCCGCGAGATCGAGGGCGCGCTCGATCTCGCGCTGCGAGTCCGCCGTGAAGACGACGGGCATCTCGCGCGCGAGCGCGGGCTGCAAGGCTTCGAGCGACTTGTCCTGTTCGGGTCGCTTCATGCCGCGCGGGCTGCGCTCGTAGATCGCCGCGATCTCGCGGTAGCGCTGCGCGTCGAGCAGCATCTGCCGGAGCGCCGCGAAGACGCCGAGCAGCGATCCCGGATAACCGCCCGAACGCAGCGGCGTGAACCCGACGTGGAGCGCGACGGGCGAGCGCACGATCATCTCCTGCGGCGTGTCGCCCGCGAGGTTGATGAAGGCGGACTGCCCGGCGAAGATGCCCTCGCGCGGCGCGCTCAAGGCGGCGGTGATCCCGGCGTTGCGCTCGTTGTCGATCTGATCGCCGCCCGGTCGCAGGAAGTCTTCGGCGCGCACTTCCGGTTGCAGACCGACGGGCTGCGTCGAGTTGAGCGCGGCGATTGAAGGCGCGTTCGGCTGCGCGACGGTGATGCCGCCGCCGCGCCCCGCGCCGATCTGCGGCGTCGCCGCGGCGGGCAAGCCGAGCGTCGTGTCGGCGTCAATCAAGCCGGGATAGACGCTCAAGCCCGTCCCGTCGATCACGCGCGCGTCGGGCGGAGCCGCGACGCTTGCGCCGACCGCGGCGACGAGACCGTTGCGGATGACGACCGTGCCGCGCGGAACTTCCGCGGAGGAGACGGGCACGATGCGCGCGTTCGTGATGGCGTAGGTGTCTATGGCGGCGACGCGGCGCGGGTTCGGGTTCTGGGCGAGCGTCGGGGTCGTCGCGAGCGGCGCGAGCGCGAAGGCGAGCGCGAGTGCGGCGGAGAGTGCGACGCGTGATCGCGTCCGTGTGGTTCGCATAGTCATCTCAAGAGACCTTCGAGTGGGCGACGCTGCGCGCGCGCCGAGCGCGGGCGAGCGCCGGTGTCGAGAACGCGGATTTTGAAACTTACGGAAAAGAGGGAAGCACGACGCCCGGCGCGCGCGTCTCCCGTCTCACGGGAAGCGCGGCGGACGGCGGAAACTTCGGCGCCGGACGTTCGACTGTTTACGCAGCGCCGCATTGTAAGGTTTCTCGCGCGCCGCCGCAAAGGAAAATTTTAGTGCGGGCGCAAGGAAGCGGCGCGCGAGTCCCGTTCGAGACCCGCGCGCCGCTTCTTCGTCGTCGAGACGCCCGCTCGTTCGTTACTTCTTGTTCGCGTTCGCCTTGCTGTTCGAGTTGTTCGCGTTCGTGTTGCCGGACGCGGAGACGGTCAGCTTGTCGGTGACGCTCTTGACGCCGCTGACGCTCTTCGCCGCCTGCTCAGCTTTGGTCTTCTGCGCGGCGGTAGCCACGGAGCCGCGCAGCGTGACGACGGCGTTCGTCACGTCCACGTTGATCGTCGAGTCGCGCAGATCGTCAACGGTCGCCAGCTCGCCCTTCGTCTTGACCCAGAGCCAGCCGTCTTCGAGACCCGAGCCGATGGTCTCGCCCGCGCCCTTCGCCTCGCGACCGTAGCGCTCCTTGTCCTTCTCGTACTCTTCCTTCGTGATCTTCGCGTTGTAGTTGCCGCTCGTGTTGGCGTTCGAGTTGGCGTTCGTGTTGGCGTTCACCGCGAGGTTGTTATTCCGAGCGAGGTTGGCGTTCGCGTTGGCGTTCGTGTTCGTGTTGCCGCCGTTGTCGCAGGCGGCGGCTAACGCGACGAGCGCCGCGCCGAGTAAGAAAGCCGCAAGTCTCTTCATCTTCGTCTCTCCTGTCTTTAGTTTTGCGTGCAGACCGATCTCTCCCGGGCACGACTTCGGCGCGCGTCGGACGCAGGCGACGAACGCGCGCGCCGCGCGCCCAGAACTAGGACACCGGGAAACGTAATGTTTCCGCGGGCTGCATTTTTACAGTACGAGGCGCAGCCTTCACAACGTATCTGGCAACAACCGTGCCTGTGGCGGGCACCCGCCGCGGCGTGTGGGAAAACACAACGATGAAGTCGGGACGATGAACGATGAAGTTAAAACGGCCTGTTTTCCAGTTCATCCTTCATCGCCCCGACTTCATCGTTACCACTTGATCGATCCTTCCTGCGACGTGTCGATCTCGGCTGTGGGGAGCGACTCGTTGAAGAGGTAGCCTTTCATGTTGGCGAAGAGGAACTCCTGCGCGTCCGGCGAGGAGACGTCGAGCCCGTAGTGGTTGATGATCTGCGTCTGCTTCTGCAGCCACTCGCGCCAGCACGCGCCGCAAATCTCAGACGCGATCTTCTGCCCCAGCTCGTTCGGCAGCGGCGCGAACCCGAGCGGCGCGCGCGTCTGCCCGCAGTGCTTACACTTGATCTCGTCAGCCATCTTTAACCTCCGTGAAAACTAACGATGAAGTCGGAACGATGAGCGATGAAGTAAGACAATCTGGTTTTACTTCATCGCTCATCGTTCCGACTTCATCGTTTCCTTTGCCCCGCGGATCGCCTCGACGATCTCCGCGTCGCGCGGGCGGAAGATCGAGAGCGGCTGTACCTTCAGGTGGCGCACGAGGCCGCGCGCGTCAACGACGACGACGGCGCGCGCCGAGCGACCCGGTAGCCAAGACGACGCGCCGTAAAGTTTGCTCACCTCGCCTGTGGGATCGGAGAGCAGACGCAGCGGGAGGCTCCGATTCTCCGCGAAGCGTTTGTGTGATTCTTCCGAGTCGGTCGAGATGCCGACGACCTCCGCGCCCGTCGCGCGGTACTCCTCCCAGTTGTCGCGCACCGAGCAGAGCTGGCGCGTGCAGACCGGCGTCTCGTCGCCCGGGTAGAAGAGCAGCACGACGACGCGCCCGCGATTGTCCGACAGGCGCCACTCGCGCCCCTCGCCGTCGCGCAGCGCGAAGTCCGGCGCGGACTCACCCACGGTCGCGGTTTTTAACTTGTCACTTGTCACTGTTCACTCGTCACTTGAAAGTCCCGCACGTCTTTGAAGGGCGTCTCGCGGTCGCGGAAGTCGGGGCGGTAGTAGTGCGAAGCAGTGTCGTACTCCTGCATCCAGCCCTCCTCGATGCCCATCTCTTCGAGCAGCGAGACGGCGCGCAGCCACTCGGTCTCGGAGATGCGGCGCGAGAGCAGGACGTAGCGGTCGTCCGTCGCCGCCTTGTTCGTCGCGTAGTACTGCGCCATCAGCGAGACCGCGACGCGGGGACTCAGCTCGTCCCTGATCCATTCGAGCGACTCGCGCACGCCCGCGACGTCGTTCGGCAGCACGAGCAGGCGGACGACGAGACCGCGGCGCAGCAAGCCCTGTCCGTCGAAGACAAGCTCGTCGCCCGTCTGGCGGAACATCTCCTTGAGCGCGGCGCGCGCGTGCTCGGTGTAGTTCGGCACTTTCGAGTAGGCGTAGCCCTCGCCAGAGTCCGCGTACTTGAGATCGGGGAGGTAGATGTCAACGACGCGGTCGAGCAACTTCAAGACCTCGACCGAGTCGTATGCGTTCGTGTTATAGACGACAGGCAGGCGCAAGCCCCGTTCGGCTGCGATCAAAATTGCGCGCGCCACCTGCGGGGCGAAGTGTGTGGGCGAGACGAAGTTGATGTTATGGCAGCCGCGCGCTTGGAGTTCGAGCATCATCGAGGCTAAACGCTCGTGCGTCACCTCGTTTTTAATCTGCTCTTTGTGCGTCTGCGAGATTTGGTAGTTCTGACAATAGACGCATCTCAAATTGCAGTTGCCGAAAAATATATTGCCCGCGCCGCGCGTGCCGGTGAGCGCGGGCTCCTCGCCGAAGTGCGCGGTGTAAGAAGAAACTATCGGCAGCGCGCCGGAGTAGCAGCGCGCCAGCTCGCCGCGCGTGCGGTCGTTGCCGCAGTCGAGCGGGCAGACGGAGCATTTGACGAGCAGACGTTCGAGCGCGCGCACGCGCCGCGACAACTCGCCCGACTCGTAGAGCGCGAGGTAAGAGGCTCTGTGTTCGCTCGCCATGTGCGTGTGAGTATAAAGGAGCGGCGCGGGCGCGCAAAACGCGGGGCGGCTCGCGCGTCGCGTGCCGCGCGTCGGCGCGCGTAAAGTTTTGTCAAGAAAGTTCGTGTAACCGGCGGGCGCGCCGCGGTGTCTTAGCTCGTAGCACGCTCTCCCGCGGAACAAGAACTCAAGGGTAAACAAGGAGTGAACCAAGCAATGAATAGACTGGGAAGGGCTAAGACGTTAGCCGTCGCCGGGCTCGCGACCGTGGCGCTGGCGGTGCCCGTCGCGCTCGCGCAGCAGGGCGGGACGGTGACGGACAAGGGTCAGGGTCAGCACCGGCAGTGGGGCGGCGGCGGACGCGGCGGCGAGCGCGTCGAGCGCGGGGGCGACCTCGGCGGTCGCGGCTTCGGCGGCGGCATGTTCGCGGGGCTCGACCTGACCGACGCGCAGAAGGCGCAGGTCAAGCAGTTCCGCCAGAGCTTCGCGGGCGGCACCAAGTCCCTGCGCGAGCAGTTGCGCGCCAAGCACGAGGAGCTGCGGCAGGCTGAGTCGAACGGCACGTTCAACGAGGCGCTCGCCACGCAGAAGCTCACGGAGGCTGCGGCGCTTCAGGCGAAGCTGATGGCGGCGGAGTTCAACCTGCGCCAGCAGATGCTCTCGATCCTGACGCCGGAGCAGAAGGCTCAGCTCGACGAGCGCCGCGCGCAGTTCGAGCAGAAGCGCGAGCAGTTCAAAGCCAGACGCGGCGCGAGCCCTCGCACCGAGGAGTAAACGCTAAACCGGGCGGGCGCGGTCGCGGGCTGCCGAAGTCCGCGCCCGCCGCCCGTCGGCATCAGTCGCCCGCGGCGTCACACGGATCGCCGCGCGACGCGCCTCACGCGCTCGACGCCGCGCGCAAGCCCGCCGCGGCGGAAGAGTCCCGCCTCAGAGTTTTTCCTTCAAACAATTTATTGATCGCTTCGGCGCGTCGCGTGGTCAGCCGCGCGGCTTGATGTTGAGGCGGTAGTGCGGGCTGCGCTGGCGCACGAGGTCTTCGGGCGCGTAGTGCTTGCTCAAGCGCCAGAGGAAGTCCATCTCGGCGCGGATCGACGCCATCGAGAGACGCGCCTCGACGATCAGGATCACGCTCCCGTAAAACAGAAACGACGCGCCGACGAGCCCGAGGACGACGGCGAGCGCGCTGTAGCGCACGCCCGCGAACGCCACGACGCCGATGGCGACGCTCGTCGCGACGAACAGCCCGAGCGCGACGTAGAAGACCGTCAGGCTGCGCTGGAGGATGCGCGCGCGCGTGGTCAGGCGGTCGAGCTGATCGAAGATGACGGCGCGGCGCTCCTCGAACAGAGCCAGCCCCGTGCCCGTCTGCGCCAGCTCCTCGAACTTGTCCGAGAGCGAGCGCACGCGATCCACGACGCGACCGAGCCGCGTCGAAGTCGAGAGGATGAGCGCGCCGCACGCCGAGATCAGCACGGCGGGCGTGATCATCGCCGTCAGGACGGCCAGGGCTTGCGAGAGCGGATCCACGGCGCGGCTATTCTATATCCGCAGACTTCTAACATCTAGCATCCGGCATCCGGCGTCTCTTCCGA
>JAIVGV010000252.1 GCA_020201365.1 Acidobacteriota bacterium | reverse complement strand
GTTTTTGGAGCGCCTGGCGGACGCTCTCGGCGTTCTTCGCCTTAGGGTTCTCGCGCAGATAAGCCTCCATCTCTTCGATTGCCTGCTGCTGGTTGCCGCGCGCGTTGTAGATGGAGGCGAGGCGCAGGCGCGTGTCGCCGCTCCTGTCTGCCCCGCCCAGCGAGACGGCGGTCTTCAACGCCTTCTCCGCCTCGTCGAAGCGCCTCAGGTTCGAGAGCGCGATGCCCAAGAAGTAATGGACGCGGAAGGAGTTGGCGTCGAGACCGCGCGCGCGCTCGAGCGCGTCAACAGCCATGTCCGATCGATCGAGGTAGAGTGCGGCGATGCCGAGCCCGAGGTAGGCGAGCGGAGCCTTCGGGTTGACCTCGACGGCTTTGACGAGCGGCGGGATCGCCTCGCGGTAGCTGGCTGTCTCGACGTACACGAGCCCGAGCTGCTGCGCGGCGACGAAGTAGTCCGGGAAGAGCTCGAGCGCGTGCTTGCTGTTGATCAGCTCGATCCGCTGCATCGTCGTCTTGAACTCCTTGTTGTTCGGCTTGGCGACGACGAAGTAGGTGCCCGCCGCGACGCGGCTGAAGCGGAAGCGCCCGTCGGCGTCCGTGATCAACTGCGAGACGGGAGAGCGCGTCAAATCCTCCAGCACGACGACGACGCGCTCCGCCGCCTGACCGCCGGGCGCGTAAACGGTCCCCTCGATGTCGTAGTAGGTCTGAGCCGAAGAGGCGCGCGGCAGCGCGCACCACAGGGCGACCCAACTTGACAAGGCGAGCAGGCGAATCAGCTTGCGCATGGTCGTACTCCTTCGGCGGGCGCAGCAACCTTCGCATTGTCTCTCCCGGCACCGAGGCGCCCGCGACACGACGCGCGGCGCGGGTCGTCGCGGGGAGCTATAAGTGCGAAAGGGCGACGGAAGTTTAATTCCACCGCCCCGGCGTGGCAAGCCCCCGACGCGATCTGCGAGGAGCCAAGGCGCGCGACCGCGGAGGGGAGAGCAAAACGTCGCTCAGGCTTCGACGCCGCGGCGACCGAAGAACTGTTTGAGCGCCGGGTACACGTCCTCCTTGTCGTCTATGCGCACGCCGACGAAGCGCTCCTTCTGCTTGAGCCGGTCTTTGAAGATCGAGAGCAGCGCGCCCGAAGAGCGGCGGTAGCCGCTCGTCCCCTCCTCGCCGATCTCGCCGTAGCCGAACAGATTGCACGTCGTGATCAGCTCGTCGGCGAGCCGCACGGCTTCTTCGTTGTCGGAGTAGTAGTTGTCGCCGTCGGAGAAGTGGAAAGGATAGACGTTCCAGTCGGCGGGGCGGTAGCGCGCGTGGATGATGTCGAGCGCGAGCTGATAAGCCGAGGAGACGACCGTGCCGCCGGACTCGCCCTGCGTGAAGAACTGCTCTTCGGTGACCTCGCGCGCCTCCGTGTGGTGCGAGATGAAGACGATCTCGACGTTGTCGTACTTCGTGCGCAGGAAGCGAACCATCCAGAAGTAGAACGAGCGCGCGATGTACTTTTTGAACTCGCCCATCGAGCCCGAGATGTCAATCATCGCGATCACCACGGCGTTCGACTCGTAGCGGTGCGCCTCCTCCCAGGTCTTGAAGCGCAGGTCTTCTTTCCTGACGCCCCCGAATTTCGCGCCCTTGTTCTCGCGGGCGTTGCGGCGGATGTTCTCCAGGATCATGCGCCGCTTGTCGAGGTTCGCCATCACGCCCGTGCGGCGTATCTCGTTGAAGCGCGTCGTGCGCGACGGCACGGCTTTCTTCGCCTTCTCTTCGAGGAACGGCAAATGTAAATCCTCGAAGATGAGCGCCGCCAACTCGTCTATGTTGATCTCCGCCTCGTAGTATTCCGCGCCCCCGGCGTCGCCCGCCTGCCCGCCTCCTGAGCCTTGCCCCGGCTGACCCTCGCGCGCCAGCACGTCGCCCACGCGCGTCTTGCCGTCGCCCTGCCCGACGTGCTTCTTCTTTCTGTGATCGAAGCGGAACTTGTACTCGTCTAACGAGCGGATCGGAACTTTGACCGTCCGCCTGCCGTCCGACAGGATGATCGCCTCGTTCGACACAATCGAGCCGAGGTTCTTCCTGATCGCCTCCCTGACGCGCTCCTTGTGCCGCTCCTGATCGATGATGCCCTTGCGCTGCAGAGACCAGTCGTTGCGCTGAACAGACATCGGAACACCTCGATGGGGG
>JAIVGV010000108.1 GCA_020201365.1 Acidobacteriota bacterium | reverse complement strand
CCTCGCACGCGGCTGTGCCGTCCGCGGCGCTGACGGTGTTGCCGCTCCTTCTGCTGCTCACGGTCGTCGGCGGGCTCGTCACGTACAAGGCGACCGCCGCGCTCGCCGTCATCGAGAAGGTGCGCGCGACGGGGACGATCAAGCCGCGCTTCGATCTCGTCGGCGCGGGCTCAGCCTCTGCGTGGCTCGGGGTCTTCGGCAGAACTTACAGCTACTTCTCGGCGGTCTGGATCGCACTCCTCTTCGGCGTGCTGATCGGCGGCGCGGTGCGCGCCTTCGTCCAGCCCGCGTGGCTCGCGAGTCTGTTCGGCAGGGGGCGCGTGCGCCCGCAGCTCGTCGCGGGTCTGGCGGGCGCGCCGCTGATGCTCTGCTCCTGCTGCGTCGCCCCCGTCTTCACGAGCGTTTACGAGCGCTCGTCGCGCCTCGCGCCTTCGCTCGCACTCATGCTCGCCGCGCCGTCGCTCAACCCCGCGGCGCTCGTGCTGACATTCCTGCTCTTCGGCGGCAAAGTCGGCGCGGCGCGCCTGCTGGCGGGCGGCGCGGTCGTACTCTTCACGGGGCTGCTCGTCGAAAAGCTCGTCGCGGTCAGACAACCTCCGCCGTGCCCGCCCGCAGAAGAGCGCGCGGCTGGCGGACGCTCCTTCGTCGCAGCCTTCGTCGGCTCGTGCCTGAAGGTCGCCGCCCAAACACTGCCGCTCATCCTGACGGGCGCGCTCGTTTCCATGCTGATCGCGCGCTGGCTTCCGGTGAGCGGGCTCGGTGCTCAGACGGCGGGGCTCGTCGCGACCGCCCTCGTGGCGCTCGTCGCCGTCCCGCTCGCGATGCCGACCTTCTTCGAGCTGCCGCTCGCGCTGATACTCGTCGGCGCGGGGCTGCCCGCGAGCGCAGGTGTCGCACTACTCATCGCGGGACCCGCGACGAACCTCCCCTCGCTCCTCACCGTCGGGCGCGCGACGGGCTGGAAGACTCCCGCGCTCGTCGCCTTCGTCGTCTGGGCGTTAGCCGTCGCCGGCGGGCTGCTCGCCGGACTCGTCTAGCGCAGTCGCGCTCTCAACTTCCGCCGCCGCAGCGTCAACTCTCTCATTCGCAGGCGCGCACGCGCCGCGCCTGTGATAACATCTCGGCTCAACGAACAGCCCTCGCCCGAACAGCCGGACACAAGGCGTAACGCCCGACACAATAGAGGTGACACGATGGCTCAGGAAGCCCAAACGATCTCGCGGCGCGGCTTCGCGCGGCTTCTCGGCGCTGGCGCGGCGCTCACGGCGCTGCGACCCGCGTCCGTTCTCGGAACCCGCGCGTCCACTTCTGCCGCGCCGATCTTCAAGCCCGCCGCCGCGGGCGTCGTCCGGCTCAGCTCGAACGAGAACCCTTACGGTCCCTCGCCCGACGCCCTGCGCGCGATGACCGACGCCTTCTCGCTCGCGTGGCGCTACCCGGACGAGCACGAGGGGATGCTCGCCGACGAACTCGCCAAGCTCAACAACGTTCCCGAAGAGCAGATTCTGCTCGGCAACGGCTCCGGCGAAATCCTCAAAGTCGCCGCCGCCGCCTTCACCGACGCGCGCCGCAAGATGGTCGTCGCCGATCCGACCTTCGAGGCAATCGGGCGACACGCGCAGGCGAACGGCGCGGAAGTGATCAGCGTCCCGCTCGCCTCAGACTTCCGCCACGATCTCCCGAAGATGCTCGCCGTTTCGAGCGCCGGACTGATCTACGTCTGCAACCCGAATAACCCGACGGCGAGCGTCACGCCCAAAGCTGACGTTCGCTCGTTCCTCGCCAAAGTCCCGCGCGAGACGGTCGTGCTCGTGGACGAGGCTTACCACCACTACTCGGAGACGCCCGACTACGAGAGGCAGACTTGGGACAGCGTGAACATCATGGCGCTCGCCGCCGCGCTCGCCTCCCTGCGCGACACGGCGCAAGTCTCGGAAGGGCGACGAAAAAACAGCGAGGTCAAATCTTACGTCTGCTCGCAGCTCGACGCGATGGGCTTGAAGTACATCCCCTCGGCGGCGAACTTCCTGATGATTGACCTGCGCCGCAACGTCAAACCGCTCATCGCCGCGATGCGCGAGCGCGGCGTCGAGGTGGGTCGCCTCTTCCCCGCGCTCCCGACGCACATGCGCGTCACCGTCGGCACGCGCCCGCAGATGGAAGCGTTCCTGAGCGCGCTCAGAGAGGTGTTGCCCTACCGCGACGCGTAGGACGGCGACCGCGCGAGTTAACCTTTGATTGGTTGCCCGCGCGAGGAAACTCAACGCCGAGAGGCGGACGCCTTCGACTGAGGCAAAATCCATGAACAGTCCATCCCGCCACGCCGTCCACGACCGCCGCCGCTTCCTCTCATCCGCAGGTCGCGGGCTCGGTCTCGCCGCGCTCACTTCGTCGTCGGTCGCGGCGCTGCTCAAAGAGGTGTCTGCGGCGGGCGCGCGCGTCGCGCACCTCGCGCCCGAAGAGGCGGCGCGCGACGAGGACTACTGGTCTCAGATACAGCAGGCGTTCACCGTCACGCGAGGGCTAGTGAATCTGAATAACGGCGGCGTCTCCCCGTCGCCGCGCGTCGTCACGGAGGCGCTGGTGCGTTACATCTGGGAGTCGGAGGACGCCACCGCCTATACGATGTGGCAAATCCTTGAGCCGCAGTCCGAGACGATCCGCACGGGGCTCGCCGAGCTGTTCGGCTGCGACCGCGAGGAGATCGCCATCACGCGCAACGCCTCCGAGTCGCTCGAAATCCTGCTCGACGGGATGGACTTCAAGGCGGGCGACGAGATTCTGACCACCACGCAGGACTACCCGCGCATGCTCACGACGCTGCGCCAGCGCGAGCGCCGCGAGGGACTCGTTCTCAAGCTCATTCAAATTCCGACGCCGCCGCAAGACCCCGCGGAGATCGCCGCCCGCTTCGAGCGGGCGGTCACGCCCCGCACGCGCCTCATACTCATCTCGCACCAGATCAACCTGACGGGTCAGATCACGCCCGTCCGCGCCGTCTGCCGCATGGCGCGGGCGCGCGGCGTCGAGACGATTGTTGACGGCGCGCACTCGTTCGCGCAGTTCGACTTCAAGCAGCCCGATCTCGACTGCGACTACTTCGGCACGAGCCTCCACAAGTGGCTCTACGCGCCGAAGGGCACGGGGATGCTCTACGTGCGCCGGGACAAAATCGCGAAGGTGTGGCCCCTGATGGCAGCCGAATCGAAGCAGGCGGGCGACATACGCAAGTTCGAGGAGATCGGCACGCACCCCGCGGCGAACAAGCTCGCCATCGGCGAGGCGATCCTCTTCCACCGCGGCATCGGCGCGGCGCGCAAGGAGGCGCGCCTCCGTTATCTTTCGCGCTACTGGATGAACCGCCTCAAGGTCTTGCCGAAGGTTTACTTCAACACCTCGTTCGACGAGCGGCAGTCGTGCGCCATCGCCAACGTCGGCGTCGAAGGCGTCGAGCCCGGCGCGCTCGGCTCCCACCTGATGGGCGCGCACAAAATCTTCACCACGCCCATCGTCCACGAAGAGTTCAAGGGCTTACGCATCACGCCTAACGTCTATACGACGCTCCCGGAGCTAGACCGCTTCTGCGCCGTCATGGAGACTGTCGCGCGCAAGGGGCTGCCGACCGGCTGATGTCGTCCGGCACGCGACGACCGCGCGGCGCGGCTGCAATTCCGACCGCGAGCGTTTAGAATCTCCCCATGCTCGTACTCGGCATCGAAAGCTCCTGCGACGAGACCGCCGCGGCGGTCGTGCGCGACGGGAGCGTGTTGGTCTCGTCTGTCATCTCTTCGCAGATCGAAGTCCACAAGCGCTTCGGCGGCGTCGTGCCCGAACTCGCGTCGCGCGAGCACTTGGACAAGATCGTGCCGGTCGTCGAGGAGGCTTTCGCGCGCGCAGGGGTGACGCCGCAAGACGTTTACGGCATCGCCGTCACGCAGGGACCCGGACTCGTCGGCTCGCTCCTCGTCGGGCTCTCCTACGCGAAGGCGCTCGCCTACGCGCTCGCGAAGCCCTTGGTCGGCGTCAACCACATCGAAGGGCACATCTACTCGGTCGTCTTCGACAACCCGCCCATCCAGTACCCGGCGTTCGCACTGATCGTCTCCGGCGGTCACTCGAACCTCTTCCTCGTCCCCTCGCCCGGCAAGTACAAGGTGCTCGCGCGCACGCGCGACGACGCGGCGGGCGAGGCGTTCGACAAGGTGGCGAAGATGCTGGGCTTGGGCTACCCCGGCGGACCCATCATCGAGCGGCTCGCGCGCGAAGGCGACCCGCGCGCCGTCCGCTTCGCCGTCCCGCGCATGGGCGACGGTCTGCCGGATTTCAGCTTCAGCGGTTTGAAGACGGCTGTCTCGAAGTACGTGCGCGAGTCCGGCTTGCAGCCCGTCGCCGACGGCGAAGAGCCTTCACAGCAGATCAAAGACCTCGCGGCGAGCTTCCAGCGCGTCGTCGTGCGCTCGCTCGTCGAGACGACCGAGAAACTGGCGCGCGAGCACCGCCCGCGCACGCTCATCGTCGCCGGGGGCGTCGCCTGCAACGGCGCGCTGCGCGACGCGGCGGCGGAAGCGGGCGCGCGACTCGGCATCCCCGCCTACTTCCCCTCGCGCCACCTCTCGACCGACAACGCCGCGATGATCGCCGCCGCCGGAACTGTCAAACTTCAGGCGGGCGAGCGCGCCGGGCTCGACCTCAACGCAGACGTTTCGCTCCGCCTCGGCAACGTCGGGACGGAAGAGGACGCGGCGCGGCGCGGGCGTGTGCGATACAGGCTGTAAAGAAAAATAGGTCACGAGTTCAAAGCCCGAAGTCGCAAACGTAACTTGACGCTTGCGACTTCGGGCTTTGGGCTTTGGACTTCGAACTTTTACCCGAAGATGTCGCGCACCTTGTCGCGTAGAGACTTGTTCTCTTCGAGGTCTTGGTCTTCGATCTTCGCCAACTCTTCGAGGAGCTTGCGCTGCTCGCGCGTGAGCGTCGTCGGCGTGCGAAGGGTGACGGAGACGAAGAGATCGCCGTGTCCGCGCCCGCCCAAGATAGGCATCCCCTTGCCTTTGAGTCGGAAGACCGAGCCGGTCTGCGTCCCCGCGGGGATTTTCAGACTCTCAGTTCCGCCGAGCGTCGGCACGTCGATCTGCGCGCCGAGGGCGGCTTGGGCGAAGGTGACGGGCACCGCCGCGTAGAGGTTCGCGCCTTGGCGTTCGAACTGCTCGTGCTCGCGCACGTGGATGACGACGTAGAGATCGCCCGCCGCGCCGCCCTGCGTGCCGCCCTCGCCCTCGCCCGCGATGCGCAGGCGCGAGCCCGTCTCGACGCCCGCCGGAATCTTCACCTCCATCTGCCGCTCGCGCTCGACGCGACCCGCGCCGCGACACTTCTCGCAAGGGCTCTTGACGACGCGACCCGTCCCGCGGCACGTCGCGCACGTGCGCGCGACCGAGAAGAAGCCCTGCTGGTAGCGCACCTGACCCGTCCCCGCGCACGCGGCGCACGCTTCGGGCTGCGTGCCCGCTTGCGCGCCCGTGCCCTTGCAGTCGTCGCAGGCTTCGAGGCGCGGGATGCGCAAGTTAGCCGTCATGCCTTGCGCGGCTTCTTCGAGCGAGATTTCGAGATCGTAGCGGAGGTCTGAGCCGCGCTGCGCGTTCGTGCGCCTGCCGGTCGCGCCGCCGCGCCCGCCGAACATCTCGCCGATGCCGAAGAGATCGAAGATGTCCTCGATGTTGCCGAAGCCTTGCGCGCCCCAGTTCGGCGCGCCCGAAGACGTGACGCCCGCGTGCCCGTAGCGGTCGTAGCGCGCGCGCTGCTCCGGGTTCGAGAGCACGGCGTAAGCCTCCGCCACCTCCTTGAACTTCTCCTCGGCCTCCTTGTCGCCCGGATTCTTGTCCGGGTGGTAGCGCACGGCGAGCCGCTTGTAAGCGCTCTTCAGCTCCTGCTCGCTCGCGCCCCTGCTGATTTCGAGGACTTCGTAGTAGTCGCGTTTGCTCATGTGTGAAAACTGTAAACCGCAAACGGTGACAGGTGGCAAGTAAGAAAGTCTGGGTTTCCTTACCTGTCACCTGTCACGGTTCACTTGTCACGCATTCAGAATCTCTCGATCGCCGGCGCAGGCGCCGACTCCGCCGCGCCGCGCTGCGGCGGCGGGCTCGCGGCGACCCCGCCCGTGCCCGGAGAGTTTAGCATGGCTGTCGTGAGCAGCGCAGCGACGCGCTCGGTCTCGGCGAGCAGGTGCTTGAGTTGTTCGGCGTCCTCCGTGTTCTCGGCGGTGGCGCAGTCGTTGAGCACCTTCTGCACTTCCTCCCGCTCGCCGCCCGACAGCGCGACGCCGATCTCGCGATAGACCTTCTGCGCGTTGCGCGTCAGCGAGTCGAGCCGGTTGTGCAGCGAGATGATCTCCTTCCGCTCCTGATCGCGCTTGACGGAGTTGGCGGCTTCGGAGATGAGCATCTCGATCTCGTCGGGCGTCAAGCCGGAGGTCGGCGTGATCTGCATCTCCTGCTTGCGCCCCGTCGCCTTGTCGGTCGCCGAGACGTTGAGGATGCCGCTCGCGTCAACCTCGAAGCAGACGTCAACCTGCGGCGCGCCGCGCGGCGCCGGGGGGATGCCGACCAGCTCGAACTTGCCCAAGCTGCGGTTGCCCTGCGCGATCTCGCGCTCGCCCTGCAACACGTGAATCTCGACGGACGACTGGTTGTCAACGACGGTCGTGAACGTGAGCGTGTTGCGCAAGGGGATCGTCGAGTTGCGCTCGATGACTTTCGTGAAGAGCCCGCCGCGCGTCTCCAGCCCCAGCGAGAGCGGGAGCACGTCGAGGAGCACGATGTCCTTGACCTCGCCCGTGAGCACGCCGCCCTGAATCGCCGCGCCCATCGCGACGACCTCGTCCGGGTTGATCTCGGACGAAGGCTCGCGACCGAAAATCTCCGTCACGGTGCGCGCGATGATCGGCGAGCGCGTCTGACCGCCGACGAGCAGCACCTTGTCAATGTCGGTCGGCTGGAGCTTCGCGTCCCACAGAGCCTTCTGGCACGGCTCGATGGTCTGCTCGACGAGATCGCCGACGAGCTGCTCGAACTTGTCGCGCGTCAGAACCTTGCTGAAGTGCTTGGGACCCGACTGATCCGCCGCGATGAACGGCAGGTTGATGTTCGCCTCCGTGAGCGACGAGAGTTCGCACTTCGCGCGCTCGGCGGCTTCCTTGAGCCGCTGCAGGGCGAGGCGATCTTCGCGCAGGTTGATGCCGGTCTCCGTCTGGAACTGCTCGACCATCCAGTCAATGATGCGCTCGTCGAAGTCCTCGCCGCCGAGGAAGGTGTTGCCGGACGTGGCGAGCACCTCGAAGACGCCGTCGCTCATCTCGAGGATCGAGACGTCGAACGTGCCGCCGCCGAGGTCATAGACGACGACGGTCTCGCTGCCCTTCGCGGCTTCGCCCTTCTTGTCGAGCCCGTAAGCCAAGGCGGCTGCCGTCGGCTCGTTGATGATGCGCTCGATCTTGAGCCCCGCGATCTTGCCCGCGTCCTTGGTCGCTTGGCGCTGCGCGTCGTCGAAGTAGGCGGGGACGGTGACGACAGCCTCCGAGATCGCCTCGCCGAGGAAGTCCTCCGCCGCGGCTTTGAGACGCTGCAGGACGATGCCGGAAATCTCCTGCGGGCTATAGACGCGCCCCTGAACCTTGATGCGCGCGTCGCCGTTCGCCGCGCCAATGATCTCGAAGGCGGCGGACTCGATGGCGCGCTGCACCTCGGGCGAGTTGTGGCGGCGACCCATCAGGCGCTTGACGGCGTAAACCGTGTTCGAGGCGTTGGTAACGGCTTGCCGCTTGGCGATCTGCCCGACGAGCCGCTCGCCCTTGTCGGTGAAGCCGACGACCGACGGCGTCGTGCGCCCGCCTTCCTTGTTGGGGATGATCTGCACGGTGCCGCCTTCGAGCACCGCGACGCAGCAGTTGGTCGTTCCCAGGTCTATGC
>JAIVGV010000107.1 GCA_020201365.1 Acidobacteriota bacterium | reverse complement strand
GCATAGACATGAGCATGGTGCCGTCCGACTACAGCTTCGCCGACGATCTCGTCGCGCTCGTCAAAGAGGGCAGAGTGCCGGTGTCGCGCATAGACGAAGCCGTGCGCCGCATCCTGCGCGTCAAGTTCGAGCTGGGGCTCTTCGAGAACGCGCTGCCCGATCCGGCGCTCGCCTCCGCCGTCGGCACGAACGCGTCGAGGGACGTGGCGCTCCAGGCGGCGCGCGAGTCGATGACGCTCTTGAAGAACGACGGCGGGCTGCTCCCGCTCGCGCGTGACCGCAAGGTGCTCGTCACGGGCCCCACGGCGAACTCGCTCCTCTCGCTCAACAACGGCTGGACTTACGTCTGGCAAGGGTCGGAAGAATCGCTCTACCCGAAAGATCGCCCGACCATCCTTCAGGCGCTCGAAGGCAGGCTGGGTCAGAACCTCTCTTACGCCCCCGGCACTCGGATCGTGCGCGCGCCCGGCTCGCCTTCGAACAGCACGCCGACCGACGTGAACGAGGAGGTTGACATCCCCGCGGCGGTGCGCGCCGCGCGCGACGCCGACGTGATCGTCCTCTGCCTCGGCGAAGGCACTTACACGGAGACGCCCGGCAACATCACCGACCTGACGCTGCCCGAACCGCAGTTGCGCCTCGCCGAAGCGATCGAGGCGACGGGCAAGCCGGTCGTCGTCGTGCTCGTCGAAGGGCGGCCCCGCGTCTTCAGCCGCGTGGCGGACGGCGCGCGCGCGATCCTGATGGCGTACAACCCCGGCAACGAAGGCGGCACGGCGGTCGCGGACGTGCTCCTCGGCGACTACAACCCTTCGGGCAGACTCCCCTTCACCTACCCGCGCTCGCCGAACAACCTGTTCAACTACGACCGCAAGCTGTTCGAGGACACGGACACGTCGTTCGGCAACCTCGCCACGCGCCCGCAGTTCGAGTTCGGACAAGGTCTGAGCTACACGACCTACGCCTACAGCAACCTGCGCGTGAGCCCAAAGAGCGTGCCCGCCGGGGGCACGGTTAACGTCGCCGTGACCGTCACGAACACCGGCACGCGCGCCGGCAAGGAGACCGTCATCCTCTACGTGCGCGACGAGGTCGCGTCGGTGAGCCCGCCGGGCAAGCGCGTCCGTCGCTTCGCGAAAATCTATCTGGAGCCGGGGCAGAGTCGCGACCTCGCCTTCACTCTGCGCGCGGACGATCTCTCGTTCGTCGGCGCGGACAACCGAACCGTCGTCGAGCCGGGAGACTTCGACGTGTTGGTCGGGAGTCTGACAGACAAGTTCGCGCTCCAAGCCGGTCAGGCGCAGGGCACCGAGCGCACGCGCGTGCGCCCTCGCAGGTGACGATCAAAGAAGGCGCAAGTCCGGCGCGCTCGGCTCGCGCGCGAGATGCCTTGGGAGGGAGCTGGTATGAAGCACCAAGAATCGTGCTCGACGAAAAGCGCCGTCCGCCGTCTGGCGGCGATCATCTCTTTGTTGTTCGTCGGCGCGGGCGCGGCTCTGGCGCAGGCGCCGGGGGGCGTGGGCGCGCCAGCCATCGTCAACCCGAAGGGCGACACGGACGCCCAGACGAACCGCGAGGCGGCGCTGCGCAGCGCCGAGCTGAGAGTCGGAGGCGGCGGGATGGATCAGCGACACCTCGCGGCTGCCATCGATCAGACGAAGCAAGACTTCAAGCGCATCCAGCTCATCCGCAACGACATGGTTGACTACCTCGTCGCCAAAAAACCGCCCGACTACAAGTGGGTCGCGGAGCAAGCCTCGGAGATCAACAGGCGCGCCAGCCGGCTGAAGTCGTTCCTGATGCCGTCCGCCCCCCCCGAGGCAAAGAAGAAGGATGCGGCGAAGCAGACCGAGTACGACGGCGAGCAGATCAAGGGCGCGCTCGTCGAACTCTGCAACACGATCTACAGCTTCACCGGCAACGCCATGTTCAAAGACCCCAGCTCGGTTGATGTCCAGAAGGCGGCTGCCGCCGGGGGCGACCTTCTCGCCATCATCGCGCTCAGCGACAACGTCAAGCGCAGCGCCGAACGCCTCAAGGCGTCGCAATGATCGGGCGCGGCGGGGCGTCCCTCCGCGATGGGCGAGGGCTTTGACGTGCTCAGGCTGATCCACCCACTTAATAAAGTTCCGCCGGGGCGAACGCCCGCCGTCTTTGTGCTCGTGCTCCTCTTATGCCACACGACGCCAGCCCGCGGGCGGGCGTGGAAACTAGTCTGGAGCGATGAGTTCGACGGGGCGAAAGGCTCCGGGGTTGACCGCGCGAAGTGGGGCGCGGAGGTCGGCGGGTGGGGCTGGGGTAACCGCGAGCTGGAATACTACACGGACAATAAGCGAAACGCTCATCTCGACGGGCGCGGACACCTCGTCATCGAAGCCTTCAAGGAGCCGCTCCCGCCGGAGTTCAAGTGCTGGTACGGGCAGTGCCGTTACACGTCGGCGCGACTCACCACGAAGCGGAAGTTCGCGCAAGCCTACGGTCGTTTCGAGGCGCGCATCAAGATACCTGCCGGGCAGGGCGTGTGGCCCGCCTTCTGGATGCTCGGCGCGGACATTGATGCGGTCGGCTGGCCCGCGTGCGGCGAGATCGACATCATGGAGAACATCGGGCGCGAGCCCGCGCTCGCCCACGGCACGATCCACGGGCCCGGTTATTCGGGGGCGCACGGCATCGGCGCGCCGTATGCTTTGCCCGACGGCAGACGCTTCGCCGACGACTTCCACACCTTCGCCGTCGAGTGGGAGACGGGCGAGATTCGCTGGTACGTTGACGGCAAGCTCTACGAGACGCGGACGACGAACGATCTGCCGACGGGTGCGAGGTGGGTTTACGATCACCCGTTCTTCATCATCCTGAACCTCGCCATCGGCGGCGAATGGCCCCGCGACCCGGACGCGACGACCTCCCTGCCGCAGACGATGACGGTCGATCACGTCCGCGCCTACGAACGTCGAAGCGATTCACCACGCCGCCGTGCCGCGGCTCGGCGTTAAGAATCCTCTGAAGGCAACATGGGATCGCTCGCCCTCCTCTTCTCCCTCCTGGCGGTCGCGCCCGCGCCGACCACGCAGATCAAAGTCGATCAGGTCGGCTACCTCCCCCGCGCGGCGAAGGTCGCGTTCGTCGTCTCTGCGACCCCGGCCGACACGTTCTCCGTGCGCCGCGCGAGCGACGGCTCCGTCGCCTTCTCCGGCACACTCGCGCCCGCGGTTGACGACGCCGACTCGGGCGATCGCGTGCGGGCTGCCGACTTCACGAAACTAGAAGAGACGGGAGATTATTACCTCGACGTGCCGGGCGTCGGCAGGAGCTGGGGCTTCTCCGTCGGCGCGGGCGTGTACACACGCGCCTTCTACCTCGCGATGCGCGCCTTCTACGGTCAACGCTGCGGCACTGCCGTCGAACTCGGCGCGGAGTTCCCCGGTTACCATCACGCGGCGTGTCACCTGCGCGGCGCGTACCACGCCTCTTCGGGCAAGACGGGCGAACGCGCGTCGGCGCGCGGCTGGCACGACGCGGGCGACTACGGGCGTTACGTCGTCAACTCCGGCATCGCTACGGGCACGCTGCTTTGGACGTGGGAGTTGTTCGGCGCGCGCCTGCGCGACGCCGATCTCCACATCCCCGAATCGGGCGACCCCGTGCCCGACATCCTCGACGAGGTGCGCTGGAACCTCGACTGGATGCTCACGATGCAGGACGCGGACGGCGGCGTGTGGCACAAGCAGACGAGCGAGCAGTTCGCCCCGTTCGTCATGCCGGAGAGGGACGACTCGGTGAGCTACGTCGTCGGCACGGGCGCGGCGCCTTACAAGAGTTCTTGCGCGACCGCCGACTTCGCCGCCGTCACGGCCATCGCGGCGCGCGTTTACGCGCCCTTCGACGACGCCTACGCGCGAAAGTCTCTGCGCGCCGCCGGGCGCGCGTGGGTCTGGCTCGACAAACACCCGGACGTTTCATTCCGCAACCCCGTAGGCGTCGTGACGGGCGAGTACGGCGACCGCCGGTGCGGCGACGAGCGCCTCTGGGCTTCCGCCGAGCTGTGGCGCACGACCCGCCGGGACGTTTACGGGCGGTACTTCCTCACTCACTTCGGCGCGTACGCGAACTCACCCGACGGCTTCGCGCCGCCCTCCTGGGCGAACGTCGCGCCGCTCGCGATGTGGACATACGTGCTCGGCGGCGGGAAAGATCGGGGGGCGGTGAAGGCGATCCGCGAAGCCTCTTTGAAGGCGGCTGACGAGACGGTCGAGCGCAGCCGCCGCAACGGCTACCGCACTAGCCTGTCGGCGCGAGATTACGTCTGGGGATCGAACGGCGTCGCGGCGAACTACGGCGTGCAGCTCCTGGTGGCGAACGCCATGCGCCCACGTCCGCGCTACGTCGCGGCGGCGCTCGACGATCTCCACTACCTCCTCGGCAGAAACACCTTCTCACTCTGCTTCGTCACGCGCCTCGGCGAAAACCCTTTTCGCCACCCGCACCACCGACCGAGCGCGGCGGACTCGAACGCCGAACCATGGCCCGGCCTCATGTCGGGCGGACCGAACCGCTCGCGACAAGACCCGGCGATGGTTAAACTCCCCGACCTGCCGCCCGCCCGCATGTACCTCGACGAGCAGGAGTCCTACGCCACGAACGAGGTGGCCATCAACTGGAACGCGCCGCTCGTCTTCATGCTCGCCGCCGCGCTGCCGAATCACTGAGGGCGCGGCGGGCGCATCCGCGATTCCACCGTGGGGACTTTCGTGGGTAAGGACCTGCATCTATGGAGTGTTATGGAATATCCGCCCGGATTGAAACAGCCAGTATTTACGCGCCCATGACGCTCGGCGACACTCAGTGAGACTTGCTCGGAAAGGTCAACGGTACTCAGCCGAAGTCGCCAGCAAATCCCGCAAAACCTTTAGTCGTCGGTTCGAATCCGACCGCCGCCCTAGTGGAATAAATAATTCAGGGGCAGCTTCGTGGCTGCCCCTCGTCGTCTGTGTCACTACTCAAATTCCCCTTTGCAATTCTTCCTGTTTCCATTAAGGTACTGCGACGCTCTATTCGGGGATATAACGGTCGCCCGCGCGCTCGTCTCTCGTCCGGCAAGGCGCTCCGCGCGTTCTTCTCCGGCGGCTGAATTCATCAAGTGGCATGAGCGCGAGAGCAGGTTGAGGAGAGGCGGTTGTCATGATCGGCGCCGGCTCGGCAGACCTCACGGCGGCTTATGAGCTTGGCGGAGCCGGGGTCTCGCCTCGGCGGCGATTGCGCGAGGCGGGGCACCGTCCGCGCAGCCGCCGAAGTCGAAGCGTGAGAGATGCAGGGGAAGACTGATCCAGAACTCTCGGTCGTCGTGCCCGTCCATAACGGCGGCGCGCAGTTGGGGCGTTGTCTGGACGCCCTACTCGCGTCGGATTTCCGGGATTACGAGATCGTCGTCGTGGACGACGGCTCGACTGACGGGGGCGCGTCGGCGGCGCGGGCGCGCGGCGTCGAAGTCCTCGCGCTCGCCGCGCGGCAGGGACCGACGGCGGCTCGCAACCGCGGCGCGGCTCGCGCACGCGCCGACATCATCTTTTTCGTGGACGCGGACGTCGTGGTGCGCGCCGACACGCTCGCGCGCGTCGCCGCGCGCTTCCGCCGCGAGCCCGACGCCGCCGCCGTCTTCGGCTCATACGACGACGCGCCCCCGGCGCAAAATTTCGTCTCGCAGTTCAAGAACCTGCTTCACCACTTCGTACACCAGGACTCGTCGGCGGAAGCCTCGACCTTCTGGACGGGCTGCGGCGCCGTCCGCCGCGAGGCTTTCGAAGCCGTCGGCGGGTTCGACGAGCGGCGCTACAAGAGACCTTCCATCGAAGACATAGAACTCGGTCACAGGCTGCGGCGCGCCGGTTTCAGGATCGTGCTGGACAAGGGGCTGCAGGTCACACACCTCAAGCGCTGGACGCTGCCTTCGATGCTCCGCGCGGACATCTTCGACCGCGCGCTCCCGTGGTCGGAGTTGATCCTGCGCGACGGCTGGATGATTAACGACCTCAACCGGCGCGCGCCGGCGCGCGCAGGTTGAGGTCGTTAATCATCCAGCCGTCGCGCAGGATCAACTCCGACCACGGGA
>JAIVGV010000391.1 GCA_020201365.1 Acidobacteriota bacterium | reverse complement strand
GCGACGAAGAAGGCGCAGCAATTGACGGGCGGTCGCTGGCGAGTCTCCGAGTTCCGCTGGGCTCCCGCGGGCGACCGCCTGATCGTCTCCGCAACAGACAAGTACGCGCCGGAAACTTTCACGAACAAAATTTACGCGGTCGAGTTGAATTCGACGCCGACCGCGCAGCCCCGCGAGTTGTTCGCGCCGCCGAGCGAGTTCGGAAACTTGAAGGTCTCGCCCGACGGCGCGAGCGTCTCATACGTCGCGGGGCGCATGGGCAGCCCGTTCGGTCACGATCTCTACGTGCAGCCGCTCGCGGGCGGCGCCGCGCGCGACCTGACTGCCGCCTCGATAGATCGCTCAATCGAAAATTACATCTGGATGCCCGACGGCTCGCTCGTGGCGCAGGTGCAGACGGGCTTTAAGACCTCGCTCTACCGCATCACGCCGGACGGCAAGGCGACAGCCGTCTCAGGTCTCACGACGAACCCGCTCGACTTCGACGCGAACAAGTCCGGCTCGCTCGCGCTCGTCGGGCAGACGCAGACGAACCCGCGCGAGCTGTGGGTCGGCACGGTCGGCGGCGCGCTCACACAGGTGTCGAACTTCAACGACGGTTTACGCAAAGCCGGGCTCGTCGAGCCAGAAGTGATCGAGTACCGGAGCTTCGACGGGACGAAGATCGAGGCGGAGCTGTTCAAGCCGCGCGGCTACGTCGAGGGCACGAAAGTCCCGCTCGTCGTCCTCGTCCACGGCGGACCGACCGGGCGTTGGGCAGACGCCTACAACTCGCACGGCTCGACGTGGGCGCAACTGTTAGCCTCGCGCGGCTACGCCGTCTTGCTGCCGAACGTGCGCGGCTCGACCGGCTACGGCTGGCAGTTCCTCGCCTCGAACCGCGGCGACTGGGGCGGCGGCGACTTCAAGGACGTGCTGGCGGGCGTTGACGAAGTTGTGAAGCGCGGCGTGGCGGACGGAACCCGCGTCGGCATCGGCGGCTGGTCTTACGGCGGCTTCATGGCGATGTGGGCTGTGACGCAGACCGACCGCTTCAAGGCGGCGGTCGCGGGCGCGGGTCTCTCCGACCTCGCCGCCGAGTTCGGCACCGAGGACTCGCCGACCTACGACGAGTGGTTCTACCAGACGCCTTACGAGAACCTCGCCGCGTTCCAGAAAAGCTCGCCGATCACCTACGTCAAGAGCGCGAAGACGCCGACGCTGATCCTGCAAGGCGAGAACGACGTAACCGACCCGATGGGACAGAGCCAGCAGTTCTACCGCGGACTCAAGCGCTACGGCGTCGAGACCGAGTTCGTCCTCTACCCGCGCGAGGGGCACGGCTTCCGCGAGGAGAAGCACATCGTTGACTACCTGAGCCGCATCGCCGCGTGGTTCGACGCTCACCTGAAAGACGCGAAATGAAAAGCTGTGAATCGTAAATCGGAGGAAAGCTGTTAGCTCTTGGCTGAGAGCTAACAGCTAATGGCTAACAGCTTCCTGTCACCGTTCACCTGTCGCGGCTCTGATGAGATTCGCGGACGAGACGCAAAACCTACGCTCGCGGCTGCGCGCCGTGCAGGTCTTGGTCTGCCTGCTGCTCGTCGCGCTCGCCGCGCGCCTCTACTTCCTGCAGGTCGTCAACGGCGCGTACTACGCCGAGAAGGCTGAGAACCAGCGGGTTCGCAAGCTCCCGATCCCCGCCCAGCGCGGCACGATCTTCGCCCGCAGCGGGAAAATCCTCGTTGACTCGCGCCCGTCCTACAACGCCGTGCTCGCGCGCGACGAAGGCGAGGCGCGCGATCTGATGGAGTTCGCCGCGCCGCTCGCCGAAGGGCTCGGCGTTGATGAGGGGTTACTGCGCGCGAGGCTCGACGCGATGGGGTCGCAGCCCGCCTTCGAGTCGTTCGTCGTCAAGCAGGATTTGACGCCGGGCGACATCGCGTGGATCGAGGCGCACAGCGAAAACTTCGCGGGTCTGCGCGTCGAGCAGCAGCCGCAGCGTCGCTACCCCGCGAACGGCACGCTCGCGCACGTGCTCGGCTACGTCGGCGAGGTGAACCCGAAGCAGTTGGCGTCGGCGGAGGCGAAAGAGCGCGACTACAAGCCGGGCGACATCGTCGGGCAGGAAGGTTTAGAGAAAGTTTACGACCGCTACCTGCGCGGGCGCGACGGCTACCGAAAGGTGATCGTTGACAGCCGCGGGCAGGTGCGAGAAGAGATCGAGCGCGTCGAGCCGCAGCCCGGTCAAGACCTCGTGACGACGATCGATCTCGATCTGCAACTCGCCGCCGAGGAGCAACTGCGCGGCTCGGAGTCGGGGCGGGGCGTCATGATCGCGCTCGATCCGAACAGCGGCGAGATTCTCGCGCTCGCCTCCGCGCCCACCTTCGATCCGAATCTGTTCTCGCAACGCGTCGCGACGAAGGAAGGCATCGCGGAGTTCGCGTCGCTCTTGAAAGATCGCCGCACGCCGCTCTACAACCGCGCGATACAGGGTCGCTACCCGCCGGGCTCGACGTGGAAGATTCCGATGGCGACCGGCGGCCTCATGCAGGGCGCAATCTCGGTCGAAGATTCGCGCTTGGTGTGCGGCGGCGGCATCCAGATCGGCAACCGCTTCACCCACTGCATGGGCGGTAACCACGGCACGCTCGACCTGCGCACCGCCATCACGCACTCCTGCGACGGCTACTTCTTCCGCCTCGGCTTGAAGATGGGTCTCGAAGGCATCATGAAGATGGTGGACACCTTCGACCTCGACAAGCCGACCGGCGTTGACCTGCCGCACGAGCTCGTCAGCTGGACGCCCTCGCGTGAGCTGAAGGCGAAGGTCAACCCGCGCGACGCCGAGTGGCGCGACATAGACACCGTCTATGCGTCGTTCGGTCAGGGGACGGACGTGGTGACGCCGCTCGCGCTGCTGCGCGTCATCGCCGGGATCGGCGTCGGCGGCAAGTTCTACACGCCGCACCTGCTGCGCGAAGTGAGGGCGGAGGGCGAGCCCGGCGCGGCGGACTACCGACCGGCGGCGCACTTCGAGCGGCTCGCGCCGAAGATCGTGGCGATCCCCGAAGAGGATCACCGGCTCGTCGTCGAAGGCATGTGGGGGGTTGTGAACAACGGCGGCACGGCGAGCCGAATCAAAATGGCGGGCTTCGACATCGCGGGCAAGACCGGCACCGCGCAGGTCGTCTCCACGGGCAAGGACGTCGGCGAGCGCCGCGATCACTCCTGGTTCGTCTCCTAC
Source organism: Acidobacteriota bacterium (assembly GCA_020201365.1). GTDB lineage: Bacteria > Acidobacteriota > Blastocatellia > Pyrinomonadales > Pyrinomonadaceae > JAIVGV01. Next base: position 7,223 of record JAIVGV010000391.1, on the reverse strand, counting down.
GCGCCCGCCTGGAAGCCTGAGATCGCGATCCTGGGTCTCATCGAGAACGTCGGGCAGGGCGGTCACTTCGCCGCGCCAGCCGTGCGCGCCGTCTATGACGTTTACTACCGCGAGACGCGCGGGGCGCTACCGCCGCCCGCCGCGATAGCTCGCGCGACGAAGCCGCAGGCTGTACATTAATAACGGTCGCGCGTTCGGGAGGGAGCGCGACGGGACAAAAGGCAATGAAGTTTGAGGACGAATCGCAGAACCTGAGGCTTCGGATGCGCGTCATCCAGGTCGTCGTCGTCGTGCTGCTGGCGGCGCTCGGCACGCGGCTCTACTTCCTGCAGGTCGTCAACGGCGCGTACTACGCGGAGAAGGCTGAGAACCAGCGCGTCCGGCGGCTCACCATCCCGGCGCAGCGCGGCACGATCTTCGACCGCAACATGAAGATTCTCGTTGACTCGCGCCCGACCTACAACGTCATCCTCTCGCGCGAGGAGATGAAGGGGCGCGACTACGGCGCGCTCGTCGCGCCTCTCTCCGAGGGCTTGGGCGTGGACGAGGAGGCGCTGCGCGAGCGCTTCGACGAGTTGGCGCGCCAGCCCGCCTTCGAGTCGATCATCATCAAGCAGAACGCGACCCCGGCGGACATCGCCTGGGTCGAGACGCACCAGGGGATCGATCACCCGGAGCTGCGCATCGAGCAGCAGCCGCAGCGCCACTACCTCGACAACGGCGTCCTCGCGCACGTGCTCGGCTACGTCGGCGAGATCAACCCGAAGCAGTTGGAGCGCGACGAGTACAAGAAGAAGGGGTTGAAGCCCGGCGACATCATCGGGCAGGAAGGGATCGAGGCGACCTACGACGAGTACCTGCGCGGCATAGACGGTTACCGCGAGGTGATCGTGGACTCGCGCGGGCAGATTCAGGACACGATCAAGACGGTCGAGCCCCAGCCCGGTCAGGACTTGGTGACGACGATCGATCTCGACATGCAGCTCGTCGCCGAGGAGCAGCTACGCAACTCGCCGAACGGGCGCGGCGTCATGATCGCGCTCGATCCGAACAGCGGCGAGATTCTCGTGCTCGCCTCCGCGCCGACCTTCGATCCGAATCTGTTCTCGCAGAACGTCAAGACCAAAGAGGTGCGCCAGCAGATCGCCGCGCTCTTCCGCGACCCGACGCACCCGATGGTCAACCGCGCGATTTCGGGGCGCTACCCTCCGGGCTCGACCTGGAAGATTCCGATGGCGACCGCCGGGCTTGAGCAGGGCGCGATCACCGTGAAGAACTCGCGTCTGGTGTGCGGCGGCGGCATCCAGATCGGCAACAAGTTCACGCGCTGCATGGGCAGCCACGGCTCGCCCGACATCGTCACCGCGATCCGCGTCTCCTGCGACGGCTACTTCTACCGCCTCGGCTTGAAGATGGGCGTCGGCGGCATCATGAAGATGGTGGACATGTTCGACATCAACAAGCGCACCGGCATCGATCTGCCGCACGAGCTCATCAGTTGGACGCCCTCGCCCGACTTCAAAAAGCGCTTCAACCCGCACGACCCCGAGTGGCGCGACATAGACACGGTCTATGCGTCGTTCGGTCAGGTTTACGACTTCGTCACCCCCATCGCGCTCGTCCGCACGATTGCGGGAGTCGCCGTCGGCGGCAAACTCTACGTGCCGCACCTGTTGAAAGAGGTGAAGCAGACGGTCGCCGTGGGCGATCCCGCAGACGCCGAGTCGTTCCGCCGCGCGCGCCCCGCCAAGACTTTCGACGAGGTGTACGCGGAGCGCTCCGATCCGTCGCGACCGAACCCGAAGGTCGTCCACATCTCGGACGAGAACCACCAGACGGTCGTCGAAGGCATGTGGCAGGTCGTCAACAACGGCGGCACGGGCACGGCGGTGAAGATCGACGGCGAGGACATCGCGGGCAAGACCGGCACGGCGCAGGTCGTCTCCCTGGGCAAGGACGTGGGGCAGAACAAGGATCACTCCTGGTTCGTCTCCTACGCGCCCGCGTTCCACCCGAAGATCGCGACGGTCGCCTTGATCGAGAACGTCGGCTTCGGCGGCAAGTTCGCCGCGCCCGCCACGCGCCAGTTCTACGAAGCCTACCTGCGCAAGCAGCGCGGCGAGCCCGCGCAAGCGCCGGAACAGATCGCGCAAAACGGCGGTCAGAAGTCGGGAGCCAAATCTCAGCCGAAACCCCGGCGCAACTGATTTCTGAGTCAACGACCTCTAACCTCTGATCTCTGCTCTCATGGTTGCCATACTTGAGAAACGACACTTCCGCGACTTCGACTGGCTGCTGACGCTGCTGGCGACGGTCATCGTCTTCTTCGGCACGTGGCAGATTCACAACGCGCAGCCGACCGAGAACTTCTGGAAGAAGCAGTTGCTCGGCTTGGGCGTCTCGGTCGTCGCGATGCTCGCCGTCGCCTTCACGGACTACCGCAAGCTCATCCACGCCGCGCCCGCGTTCTACATCGTCGGGCTCGTCCTGCTCGTCGTCGTGCTCGTCCCCGGCATCGGCATGAAGATCAGTCGTCCTCTTCCTCTCCTCGATCCGCATGTGGATCGTCGTCGCGTCGCTCGTGCTCTGCACCGCGGGCGCGCCGCTCGCCTACTACGCGGGCGTCAAGACCGGCGTGCTGCACGGCTACAAGCTGGAGCGCATCAACGTCATCCTCGACCCCGAAAACGCCGACCGGCGCGGCTTCGGCTACCACACCTGGCAGTCGATCCTCACGGTCGGCAAGGGGCAACTCACGGGCACGGGCGGGCGCATGCCCGAATACTCGCAGAGCGGCTTGAAGTTCCTGCCCGAGCCGCACAGCGACTTCATCTTCGCCGTCACCGCCGAGACGACCGGCTTCGTCGGCTGCGTCCTCCTGCTGCTCGCCTACGCCTTCATGCTCACGCGCCTGATCATGGGCGCGCGCCGCGCGCCCGACCGCGCCGGGATGCTCGTCATCATGGCGATCGTCGGCGGGCTCGCCTTCCAAATCTTCATCAACGTCGGCATGGCGCTCGGCATACTCCCCGTCATCGGCGTGCCTCTCCCCTTAATGAGCGCGGGGCTCTCCTCCGTGCTCGCCACCTTCATCGCCATCGGCTTCGCCGTCAGCGTGCAGCTCCGACGGTTCGTCAACTGACGAGTTGTCGGTAGAGACACGACCGCGCCGCGCGTCAACGCCGCGACGGAGTTTGCTCGCGTTTCGCCGCGCGCTCGGTTATACTCGCCGGGTCTCGTTCCGCGATGCTTTCCGAAGATTCGCGGCGCCCGCGGGCGCGAGAGGCGCGACGACAGTTTTTTCACGACGCGCGCCGCCGAACGAGGCGCAAGTTTTTCGCGGTCGCAGGTGACGCACACCGCGACCGAGTCGAAGAGATCTTTGGAGACGACGAGCGCGCCGAGCCGTGACGTTTGACGCGACCCCACAGAGGTCGCGCCGCCACCGAAGGCTCGACGCGAGCGCGCCGACAGGCGAAGCGATCAGGCGTCACGCCCCAAGCGTGCGCCGCAGCAGTTTCGACCGCGCGAGCCTGTATGATGCGCCCGACGCGCCGGCGTGATAACCGCGCCGCGCAAGACGAGTCGGCTTCAGCGGAGTTTTCCGAGTGGACAGTTTCAGCAGCCTTCCCGCGCTGGCGGAGGGCGTCGGGCGAGCCGCATCACAAGAGCGACTCGCCCACGCGCCCGACCACCCGCGCGACGACTCGAACAGACTCGACCGCTCAGACGGTCGCGCTCACACGCGACGAAGCTCCCGCCTTCTCTCCGACGAACCTAACAACAGTTCAAAGTCCACGCCCCGCGTCGCGGTCGCGACCGCCCCGGCGCAGTCGCGCGCGCGTGCGGCGTCTCACCTGAGGAGTTAGAAAGGGTTTACATGCCGAAAGAGTTAATCGTCAGCGTCAACGGGCGCGAGAAGAAGATCGCCATCGTCGAGAACGGGCGGGTCACGGAGTTTTACATCGAGCGCGGCGAGGGCAGTCAGGGCATCGTCGGCAACATCTACAAGGGGCGCGTCATGCGCGTGCTCCCCGGAATGCAGTCGGCGTTCGTCGACATCGGGCTGGAGCGCGACGCCTTCCTCTACGTCTCGGACTTCTTCGACGAGGAAGAGGAGTTCGAGCGCATCGTCGTGGACAAGGCGAAGACGGGCGACACCGACGCCGCACGCGCCGCCGCGCGCGAGCAGATCGAGCGCTCCCGACTCGAACGGGAGCGGCAGATGGAGACGGCGCACGAGCGCGCGCTGCCCGCCGGGGCGACCGAGGGCGAAGGCGCGGAGGCCGGGGCGACGGAAGAGACCGAGGAGGCCGGCGCGGAGGGCGCGGAAGTTTCAGCCGCGACGGCGACGGAGGTCGGCGAGCCGAGCGCGCCGCAGCAGCAGTTTGAAGAGGGCGAGGGCGGTCGCCGGGGTCGCCGCCGCCGCGGGGGCAAGGGCAGGCGCGACGAGCGCGAGCAGGCTGGCGCGCCGCGGGCGCAGCCCGCGTTCGACGAGGACGCGCACGCCGTCCCGCGCGAAGCCCTGTCGCGCGCGGGGATTGACACGCCGTTCGTCGCGGGCGCGGACGACTTCGAGCGCGTGGTGGACGACGAGGCGGCGGCGCGCGAGGAGGGCGAGATGTTCAAGGACGCGCGCCTGCAGGAGCGCATCTTCGATCAGATTCACTCCTCCGAGTTCGACTTCGATCCGGCGGCGACAGCCGAGGTCGGCTCGCTTCTGGGCGAGGCGGCGGGCGGGCGCTCGTCGGGCTTCGAGCGCGTGGCGGACGATGAAGAGGCGGCGCCGCCGCCGTCGCGCCCTTCGCGCGGCGTCGAGCGCGCGGTCGCGGCGTCGGTCGCGTCGCTCGTCGAAGAGGAGGCGGGCGAGACGGCGGCGGGCAAGTCGCAGTCGTTCGAGCGCGTGAGCGACGACGAGGGCGAAGCCGCCGGGGCGCAGGCTGCCGGTAAGCGGCGCGCCTCGAAGAAGGGCACGACGAAAGCGGCGGCGAAGAAGGCGGCCGCGCAGAAGTCGGCTGGGACGAAGGCGGCGAAGAAGTCGGCGGGCAAGTCCGCTTCGAAGTCGCGCGCGTCGAGGAAGGGCGCGGCGTCGGGCGAAGGTTCTGAGGCGGGCGACGCGGAGGCGAGCGTGACGGGGCGCGCGCCGCGCGGCGAGTTCGCGCGCCGCGGCGGACGCCGACGCCGCCGCCCCGGTAAGCCGCAGGGCGAAGAGGACGGCGGCGCGAACGGCGCGAACGGTCACGCCGAGGAAGTCCCGGATACGGAAGAGCCCGCGCCGCGCGTTGAACTCTCCGAGGACGACGAGATTCGCGCGGCGGTGTTCGCCGAAGAAGAGCCCGCGCCGCAAGAGGCTGCGCCGACGCCGCCGCCGCAACAACAGCGCCGCGGCGAGGGCGGGCGCGGCGAGCGCGGCGGGCGCGGCGAGCGCGGGGGCAGAGGCGTTCGCGGCGGGCGCGACAGCGGCGCAGCGCGCGGCGACAGGGACGCTCGCGGGCGCGGCGATCAACGCGACGGGCGCGACAACCGTGAAGGGCGTGACGGTCGCGGCGATCAGCGCGAGGGTCGCAACGGTCGAGAGGGTCGCGGCGATCGTGGGGAGCGCGGCGGCGGTCGTCGCGGCGCGCCGACGATCACGGACTTGCTGCGCGAGGGGCAGGAGATTCTCGTGCAGATCGCCAAAGAGCCGATCTCGCAGAAGGGCGCGCGCATCACTTCGCACATCGCGATGCCCGGCAGATTCCTCGTGTACATGCCGACGATTGAGCACGTCGGCGTCTCGCGCAAGATCGAGTCGGACTCGGAGCGCCAACGCCTGCGAAAACTGATCGCTAACATCCGCGCGACCGAGGAAGTGCCTTCGGGCGGCTTCATCGTCCGCACGGCGGGCGTCGGGATTTCGGAGCAGGACTTGCGCGACGACGCGCGCTACCTCGTCCGCACGTGGCGCGACATCAAGCGCACGGCGGAGAAGCAGAAAGCGCCCGCGCTCACGCACAAAGACCTCGACCTCGTGCAGCGGATACTTCGCGATCAACTCTCGGACGACTTCGCGGCGATCCGCGTGGACTCCGAAGAGGAGTATCAGGAGATCGTCGAGTTCGTTAATCGCATCCAGCCGCGACTCGTGAACCGCGTCAAGCTCTACACGCGCGACGAGCCGATCCTCGAACAGTTCGGCGTGCAGGCGGAGCTGGACAAGGCGATCAAGCCGCGCGTGTGGCTGAGATCGGGCGGCTACCTCGTCATCAACCAGACCGAGGCGCTCGTCGCGATTGACGTGAACACGGGCAAGTTCGTCGGGCGCGGCGGCTCGCGTCTGGAAGACACGATCACGAAGACGAACCTCGAAGCCGTGGACGAGATCGCGCGCCAGATCAGACTGCGCGATCTCGGCGGCATCATCGTGCTCGACCTCATAGACATGGAGGACAGGCGCAACCGCAACCGCGTGATGGGCGCTTTGCAGGACGCGCTGCGCGACGACAAGTCGCCGACGAAGGTTCTCTCCTTCAACGACTTCGGCTTGGTGATCATGACGCGCAAGCGCGTCAAGCAGTCGTTAGAGCGCACGCTCTGCTCGCCCTGCCCCTACTGCACGGGCGCGGGGCTGGTGAAGTCCGCGCAGACGATCTGCTACGAGATTCTCGAAGAGGCGCGCCGCCTCTCGCGCGAGCTGAAGGGCGACGCGATCAAGCAGACGACCCTGCGCGTCAACCCGGAGGTCGCGCGCGCGCTCAGGACGAGCGAGCGCGACGTGCTCACGGAGATCGAGGACTACCTCGGCTCGGTTGACCTGACGGGCGACGAGCGCGTGCACCAGGAGCAGTTCGACTTCGCGTTCGTTTAAGCGTCGTTCTCAATTGATGGCGAGCCGCGGGCGGACGACGATTCCCCCGCGGCTCGCTTCTTTTCCGGCGTGCCGCCGCCGCTAGTGACAACGGGCGGCTTTATTCGCTACTCTGTCAGCCGCCCGTGGCGGCACGAGAGGAGAACACCCCCCATGCTAGAGATCATCCTGCTCATCTACCTGACGCGGCGCGTCGGCGAGATCGTCAGAGGGAAGAACCGCAAGCCCGGCTGGTACAAGCTCATGACCGTCGTGCTGTGGCTCGGCGGCGAGTTCGCGGGCGCGTTAGTCGGCGGCGTCGTCGTCGCGCTGGCGGGCGCGCCCCAGTTGCTCATCTACGTCTTCGCGCTCGTCGGCGCAGGCGTCGGCGCGGGCG